>NZ_VIKZ01000057.1:0-29986 GCF_009711985.1 Dolichospermum sp. UHCC 0260
TCACAAGAATTTAGTCCAAACAAGGGATTGGGGATTGGCGACTGAGTAGGAGTTTTACCAATTCCCCAATTACTTGCTTACTTTAATTTTAGTCCCCGGATAATAGAACTCCAGAATCTTGGCACTAGACCAACCTAATTTGGCTAAATTCTGAGCGCCTGTTTGGCTTAAACCCACTCCATGTCCTAAACCACCACCAATAAAAGCATATCCCCAGAGATTGGTTTGACCTTTATTCAATGGTTGAATGTAAAATAGCGTGCTAATGGGAGCAGCAAAGGCACTGCGAACCTCGTCTTTTTGTAAGGTGAAAACCCCAATATCAGTTTTCACAGCCAGTTTTAAAATCCGGCCACTGGAACTGCGTTCAACCACAGACATGGCTTGAATTTTTTTGAACTTGCTATAGGGGCTTTTTTTGGAATGTAAGAATTTCTGCAAGTCTTGGGTAATTTTATTGATATCCGTTTCTCTGTGCCAACGGAATACATCCCATTTACTCTCATTAAATCCCGCTTTAAGATTGATAAATTTCTCGAAGTTCTGATCATTTGCTAAATTCTGATGTGATAAGTTCCAAAGATTTTGATTAGCAGCATCTATGACAGGTTTTAAATAAGGACGATCTTCTCCATTCCAGATATCACTAAAGTTAGCGGTAACACCACCTGTAGTAGAAGAATATAAAGCATCAACTATTTCGTTATTATAAGTGAGTACCTGACCTCTGGTCGAGGCGATCGCCTGATCTGTATTTTTAGCAACTCCGCTGAGTCCTTGATAAACTTGACAGTGAGTGTCAGCACATAACTGATAATTATCTACCGCAAATCTGCGGAGGTTTCGCAAGGCATAGGTGCGAGCAATAATTGCTTGTGCTTCTAGGGCTGCCATTGGCGCATTTATCCCAATTTCATGGGGTAAAACTCCCCGCACATAAGTTTCCAATGGGACTGTATTTACTAAAGTATAATGCCCATAGGCGTTGGGCTGCAAGGTCATTTTTCCCGGATAAACACGCTTTTGTTGGGGCTGTTCATCTGTATTCACCTTAATTGAGTCTTTACCAGCAGTTATTTCTAGATAATTAGGACTATAATTTTTACCATTTACTACCCAAGTAATTTTCGGTACTTTTGATAAAATGTTGGTTGCCAAGTAAGCATTTTTATCACCGGATGTTTCTATACTTTTTAATAGTAACCGACGAATTAAGGGAGTGCTGTAAACGTCCCGTTTTGCCCATACTTGCCAACGTTCTGGTTGGGATATTTCCACTTCTATCCCCAGGGAACGCCAGTGGTTAGCGTTATCTTCCGCTGTTTCAAAGGTGCGAAAGTCACCCAGCACTAAGACTTCCTGAACCACTGTTTGGTTTAAGGGCTGCATGACTGTTGTTAACTGGATGGGTTTGTCGGTGACTAGGGTTTGTTGCTGAGTACCCACTGTAAATTTTAATGTTAAGCGATCGCCTTTTGTGGGTGCTAATTCTAATTTGTCTGTGGGTTTAGCCCCAAATCGTTGGACAATACCAATTTGCAATTTTACATCCTGGTTGTTGCTTACGGGTTCTGATGCGGCAGCCAATCCCAATAGGCACAAGGTTGTTATTAATCTGTAGGAAGAAGGCCAAATAAATATTTTCATGAAAACTAATTCTAATTGCCCTTATGCTGTCGGAGTGGTTTTAAGTTAATTAACTCAATTTACTAATGATAAGAAGATACAGGGCGGCAGGATGAATCACAAATTACTAATAATCAACTTAGATAATTAGGTGAACACAATAAAACCAAACTGTGTAAAGAAATGTAAAATCGCTGAAAACTTCTTTACTCTTGCCTCTTGCCTCTTGCCTCTTGACTAGTGCTATAACGACAATTTTCAACGCCAACCTACTTAATTAGTAACGGGGAATATTATATATTTTTAACTTACGCGCTTCTATAATACCATTACGTCTTTTTTTCAGCACACTTGCAAATCAAACTCATTATGAGTATGATTTAACTAAATCTTGCTTTAAGTAGGTGAAAGGAAAAAAACCGTAGACGCGAAGCGGCTTCTCGAAGAGTAATATGTAACGAAAAGTAAAATCGCCCAAACCCTCTTCACTCTTGCCTCTTGCCTCTTGCCTCTTGCCTCTTGCCTCTTGCCTAGTGCCTAGTGCCATAACGACGATTTTCAATGCTAACCTACTTATTACCCATATTTTATGCTGGAAATTGATTTTACCGAGAATTTGCGAAATTTAATGCAAACAGTCGGTTATGAGAGTTTTAAATCTTTAAGTCGTGCTGCTGGTGTTTCACAATGGCAAATTTTGCAGTTGCGGAGGGGAAAAATCGGACAAATGCGGATAGAAGTATTGATAAAACTGTCAGAGATTTTACAGATATCTTGGACTGAGTTGGTAGAAAATTTCAGCGTTGATGGTTTATCTTCAAGTTTCCACAAAACTCATTCCTCTCATAAAAATATAGACTTATTAAAGCAAATTACAGATTTACAAGTTGAGTATGAACGATTAACATTGTCAATGTTAGAACAAAGAGAAGGATTAAAACAGGAATTTCAGCGGTCAAGTTTACAAATATTGGAATCTTTAATATTACAATGGCCAACAGCAGCACATAGAGCCAGGGAAGATCACCAGTTATCAGCAGTAAAGATATTACCTTTGGTAGATACGCCTTTAAAAAGATTATTACAGGATTGGAATGTGGAAGCGATCGCTTCTGTAGGCACAGAAATCCCCTATAATCCTCAATTCCATGAATTATTAGCAGGAACAGCACAACCAGGAGAGATTGTTAAAGTCCGTTATACAGGTTATATGCAACATGATCAGCTTTTGTACCGAGCTAGAGTAAGTCTCTTATAAAGTTTATGCTCTTTTGAGTTTGATGGTTATTTGCTGATGAATTTATTGAAAATTACTCCATATTTTTGTGTACTAAATATCTTTTTATAATCTAATGTTAGGATATACTAATAAAATTAAAATCAGCACATTCTTAAATAAATCAAAATTAGAATATCATGAATCAGCAGGTGAAAGTGATTGCAATCAGTGGGAGTTTTAATGCTACTAACTCACAAAATTTTCAACAAAGTATTAAAGAAGTAATTGATAAGAGAATATCCATTGTGTTGATTGACTGTCATCATGTTACCTTTATGGATAGTTCTGGATTAGGCACTCTGATTTTAACATTTAAAGCTTTACAGGAATCGGGAATAAAGATGGTTATTTGTTCAATTAATGAGCAAGTTAGGATGCTATTTGAATTAACTGGTATGGATGGCAAATTTACAATTGTTCCTAGTCAAGAAGCATTTGAAAATATTTTGCTTTCTGCTACTTGATTAATCAAATTTAACTTGAAGAATAGATAAATCATCCTCAAATGTCTCTTTGGAGTTTAAGTTAATTAGGTAATCCAGGATATAATCAAGTTGGTTATCAACAGAATACTGTAAGCTAATTAAAATCTGAATAAAACCTTCTAAACTCCAAAGAGTACCATTTGATTGAGTGATTTCGTAAGCACCATCACTAAAAATATAAAGGATGCTAGATTTTTCAATCTGACAATACGCATCTGTATATTTAGCTTCAGGAAACATTCCTACAGGCATTCCTGGAGTTTTTAATCTTTTTACTTCCGTATGAGTAGGAGAATTGCCAGAGAGGATAATAGCTGGTGGATGTCCAGCACTAGAGTATGTTAATTGACGGCTAACTCGATTATAAACTCCATACCAAATCGTAAAATATTTATCATTTTGATAATTCATTTGAAAGGTATTATTTAAAGCTGCCAATACCTCACTAGGTTGATAGTAATTTAAATCTTTGAGTGCGCGGGAACGTAAGAGATTTAGTACAGAAATTGAAGGTAGAGTAGCTTTAAGTCCATGACCGGCAACATCTAGTAGGTAAATAGCTAAAGTATCAGCATCAAGCCAATTATAATCAAAACAATCCCCACCAAGTTGCCGTGATGGCAAAAACTTAAACTGAATACTCAGGGGCTTATTTACAGGCAGGGGTAAAAGGGATTTTACATATTCTGTAGCTTCGGCTAATTCTGTTTCTAAAAGTAGCTTTTGGGTCTGTAAATCCTGACTTAATTGATGCAGACGTAACCCGGCTCTAACTCTTGCTTGTAGTTCATTGTGTTCGATAGGTTTGGAGATAAAATCATCAGCACCAGCATCTAATCCCTTAACTCTATTGGCGACGGAATCTAAAGATGTTAATAAAATAAAAAATGTGGTAGATAATTTGGGATCTTTTTTAATGATATTACATACTTCTATACCACTTAATCCCGGCATAATCCAATCACATATAATTAAGGCTGGAGGTGAATCCAGGGTTCTTAAAATTCCTTCTTCTCCTGTACTCGCAGTGATGACTTGATAACCTTGTTTTTCTAAGATTCTTTTGAGAAACATTTGGATGGATCGGTCATCATCAATGATTAAGATTTCAAACATGAGATTATTAAGAAAGGGGATTTAACCAAAACAATATAACTTGTTTTAATTGATTTAAATCTCGATAGACTTCTTGCTTTAACCATTGTCCTAAAGCATCAAAAGGACTAAAAGAACTTCCTGGTTGCCATTTAATATCTTGCCCTAAAGGTGTGGTATGAGTGCCTAATAAGGTTTGTGTTGTTACCATATTAGGAAAGAGTTCTTGTAAAATTCTTGTTAAGTTTGCTGATTGATCCAGGGTATCTTTATTAAATCTGATTACTAAATTCCGCCGAATCTGATAGCTGTCTTGAATTATTTGGTTAGTTTGTGCCGGTGTAGGTGTAAATTCAATGTCTAATTGGGAATTTAACTGAGAATTTAACTGTTCTACTAATGGTATGGCTTCATTGGCAGCAAAGTTATTAAAGGATATTAAAATGTTACCAGCCCGTTGGATTGGAAACAGGCTACCAATTAGTAAATGGAGTTTACAACCCATGCTATGTCCGACTCCATAGGTGGGAAGGTACAGCTTGCGGAGTTTTCCAGCGTCTTGTAACTTTTCTAGGGTATATTCAAATTTAAGTTGGACAGATTTAGCGATCGCTATATGATCTAATGTATTGACAAAAGGTGTGGCAATAATCACATATCCTTGATCTGCTAAATTTTCCAGTAACCAACGATAAGTTAAATGTGGTAAAGTGGCGACAAATGCACCACCTAAAAAATGAATAACCCCGATAGGATTACGGGGAATAAGTACCCAATTGCCTCTAATTTCTTGCCAGTTCATGTTAAAATAGGAGTCAGGAGTCACCGAGTCAGGAGAAGAAAGAGAAGGAAGAAGAAAGAGAAGGAAGTATTTTCTATAGATATATTTTACATTTACATCTAAACATATATCAAGTATTAACTCTGACTTTGCAAGTTTTTCATTTCCTGCTGTACATCTAGGGAAATTTGCAAAGCTTCATTTAATAATCTACCATGTTCGGTTGCCTCTTCAGTAACTTGCATTGATGCCAAAGCGGCTAAATTATTGGTAAATAAATCAGAATTAGTGATAATAAAACTTTTATTTTCTCGCAAAATTCTCTCTGTTTTTAAAGCGCGGATTAAATCATTTCTAGTTAATTCAAGTGCTAATAATACTTTTTCTCTTGCTTGTATACTTACTCCTAAGTTGCCAACATCTTCAATTTGGTCGTTAATATCTATAGCTTTAATCACGGAATTATATCTTTCCACATCATTTAGTAAAATCCGTAAAGAATTTGTCATATTCTGTTTGAGAAACTTACTTTTGCCTTTCCATAATAAATATAATAGAATTTGTATACTCCCACCTGTCCATAAAACAAAGATAATTAATGATAGCCAAGATGATAGTTTTACTAACAGGTAAGTACAAACAGAAATAGCAATTCCAGCGAAAACCACAGTAGCAATTTCTGTTTTTTGAGCTTTCTTTAGCAATCTTATACCGAATTGCTGAATAACATCAGTAATAATTATTAATTTATTATGAACAGGTAAGTTAGTCGCATCTTGAAGTTGATCATGACTAATATCCAATCCCTGTAAATCATCTCGCACAGTTGCTAAATCCTTAACATACTATTGATTTAGTCTAATATAACAAGTGGATTTCCAGAATGGCAATTAATCGGTGATTTTAGGGGTATTCAATGTTGATAATGTGTAAGAAATAAATGTTTATACCATCAAAAACCAACCACTTTTCAAGTTCTACATGATTCTTCCCTCTTCCCTCTTCCCTCTTCCTCCTCTTTCTTCCTTCTTCCTCCTCTTTCTTCTTCTTTCTTCCTTTCTTCCTTTCTTCCTTTCTTCCTCCTGACTCCTGACTCCTGACTCCTGACTCCTCCCTTAAGTTACTTGTAACAAATAGCTCATACAGTTTCCCATTAAAAAGTAAACTACTAGCATTGCTGCTGCGGCTAATGCCACTAGTGTACCAGCCAGCATGAGAGAAAATTCTTTATGCTCATAAGCTTTTTCCATCAGGTGTAGCGACCATGCTACAAGTGCCACATCAAAGATTAAAATAGGAATCAACATATTTCTTAATATTTCTTCATAGAAGTACGATTATCTTAACACTGTTTTGGATAACTGTGTTTTATCTTCAACAGATGCAGTTGGTCGCTTTCTTATGTCTGATATCAAGTAGGAAGACGGACCCGAACATGGCGTTCTTGCAAATAAGTTTTAATTTGTGCTACACTCAGTTTCCCAAAATGTAACAAAGACGCTAAAAGTGCGGCTTCAGCTTTACCTTCCGTTAATGCAGTGTGAATGTGTTCACAATTTCCCGCACCACCAGAAGCAATCACGGGAATTTCTACAGCATTAGCGATCGCTTTTGTCAAGTCCAAATCATAACCAGCTTGAGTACCATCAGCATCCATACTTGTCACCAACAATTCTCCAGCTCCCCGTCTTGTGACTTCTTCCGCCCACCATAGAGCATCAATACCAGTATTTTCTCTACCACCGCGAACGTAGACATCCCAGCCAGGATTCTCAGGATCAAGTCTACGTCTAGCATCAATAGCTACAACAATACACTGATTGCCAAAGCGATCGCTGGCATGATTAATTAAATCTGGATTTCTGACCGCCGCGGAATTAATACTAACCTTATCCGCCCCGGCTCGTAACAAATCTTTAACATTTTCTAAGGTTTGAATCCCACCACCCACAGTCAGGGGAATGAAGACCTGTTCAGCAGTCCGGTAAACCACATCAATAATCGTGTCCCTGTCTTCATGAGTAGCCGTAATATCTAGAAACACTAACTCATCTGCACCTGCTTCATTGTAAACCTTGGCCAGTTCTACAGGATCACCAGCATCCTTGAGATCCACAAAGTTAATTCCCTTCACAACTCTGCCCGCCTTGACATCTAGACAAGGTAAGATTCTTTTAGCCAACATAATGACGTTTTCACTCCCGGTAATTGCTAGGAATTTAAATTGTAAAGGCAATTGGGGAATAGTTGACAAGATAGGATCAACATATAATAGGTCTTGTCCAGACGAAAAACTAATTAAACAAATATACAGGCAAGAGGCAAGAGGCAAGAGGCAAGAGGCAAGAGGCAAGAGGCAAGAGGCAAGAGTAAAGAGTAAAGAAGTTTTCAGCGATTTTACATTTCTTTACACAGTTTGGTTTTATTGTGTTCACCTACTTAATGAAATAAATATTTATATTGTGAAAATAGTATCTGTATTCTCAACTAACCCCAAATATCCTATACTGATTTTACTTATGAACTGCTAAATCCGCATTTCTGTACTTCTGAATCCCTGAAAATTATGGCGATTATCTCCTCCAAAAAACAGCCTCCCGAACCCAACGGAGAACCCAAACAGCCGAGGGAGTCAGCCAAAGTACCCCCCGCAGAAAATCTGTTACAATCGGAAGCTGCTATTAATGAACAAGGGAAACCAGAAGAGAGTATTCGTCCCCAGCGTTTTGCTGATTACATCGGCCAAAAGGATTTAAAGGATGTTTTAGATATAGCCATTAAAGCCGCTAAATCTAGAGAAGAAGTCATGGATCATTTGCTGTTGTATGGACCACCAGGTTTAGGTAAAACCACAATGGCAATGATTTTAGCATCAGAAATGGGGGTAAGTTGCAAAATTACCAGCGCACCAGCTTTGGAACGGCCACGGGATATCGTGGGGTTATTGGTAAACCTGAAACCAGGAGATGTGCTGTTTATAGATGAAATCCATCGGTTATCACGAATGACAGAAGAAATTCTGTATCCAGCGATGGAAGATTATCGCTTAGATATTACCGTGGGTAAAGGTTCTAGTGCCAGAATTAGAAGTATACCTTTATGTAAATTTACCTTGGTAGGAGCGACAACTCGCGTCGGGGCTTTAACTTCACCATTACGCGATCGCTTTGGCTTAATTCAAAAGTTGCGTTTTTATGAAGTAGAAGAACTGACTAAAATTGTTCTCCGCACCGCTGAATTATTACAAACTCCAGTTAATCCAGATGGGGCTACAGAAATCGCCAAACGTTCACGGGGAACACCAAGAATAGCCAATAGATTATTAAAAAGAGTCCGTGATTATGCGGAAGTAAAATCTTTTCTGGAAATTAATGCAACTGTAGCAGCGGAAGCATTGCAGCTATTCCAAGTTGATCCTTGCGGTTTAGATTGGACAGATAGAAAAATGCTCAGTGTGATTATTGAAAACTTTAATGGTGGGCCAGTGGGTTTAGAAACCATCGCTGCTACCACTGGGGAAGACACCCAAACCATTGAAGAAGTATATGAACCATATTTAATGCAAATAGGTTATTTAAGCCGGACACCCAGGGGGAGAATCGCAACTAAAGCAGCCTATCAACACATGGGTTTTAAGCCACCCAATGAACAGTTATCATTACTCTAGTAGTCTGTCAAGAACTAATTGACGGGTAAATAAATTTTTCCTCTTCCTTCTTCCTTCGCGCTCTTTGCGTCCTTCGTGGTTCATTTCTTCTTTATCCGTCAAAATTTATTTGACAGACCACTAGAGGAGAGACAAAAGGAAAATTCTTGACTCCCTAATACTTACTTATGAGTTAAAATCTCATTGAAATCACACAAATAATTGAATATATGGCCACAAAAATATCTGATCAACTACACCCAAAATTGACTCAAATATTTGCTACAGTGTCATTAACAGCCTTAGCAAGCCTTGCGTCCATGGGTCAACCTAGTTACGCTGGAGGCACCAAATTCTATTGTGCCGCAGAAGGTGGGCAATATTTCACCTTTACCCGCACATAAGACGGTCAAAACCGCAAAATTATGGGTTGGACATCAACCTACTTTCCCTCGCAATACAGCCCTAAAAAGCGATGTCAGGAAGTATCAACAAGATTTCAAAGAAATTACGATAATGGTACACTGAAAAAAATCGCCTCTGGAATAGTCAACAAGGAAACCGTAATTTGTTCTGGAAGTGACTCTAATACGGTCTGTAACTCCGGTAATTTACTATTTACCCTCAGACAGGGTACAAATGGCAGAGAGGTAGCTAATAGGTTATTTAATCGTCAAGCTCTAGCTGGTGCTGAAATTATGAATCAAAATTCTGACACTGATGATATCATGTTTGATTTTGGTACTTACTTAAATAATTTACCAGCGGAGCAAAAATAAACTATACATCTTTTCAAGTTGTCAAATTTTACAATTATCAAATTCATCACCTGTGTTAGTGGTTTGTGTTTACTAGTACCCAATTTAAGCCTAAGTGCTAGTATTTATACTAGTGATACTCCCATAAACCAACCACTAACGGGACTTTCTCCAGCACAAGTAAAACAAAAAGCAACAGATATTACCGTTAAAATCCTGTCAACGGAGTTTCTTGGTTCAGGAATTTTACTGAAGAAAAATGGCAATATTTACACAGTATTAACAAACGCTCATGTTTTAGAAGCAGGTCAAAGTCCTTACAACATAGAAACGCCAGACAGGAAAATACATAAAGCCAAAGTATCTAAAAAAATGAAGTTTGGTAAATATGATTTAGCCATGTTGGAATTTTCTAGTAGTACAATTTATGCAGTAGCAAGTATTGGGACTCAATCAAAAATAGGAGATAAAGTATTTATTGCGGGTTTTCCCGCTTATGAATCAGAAAACACAGTTAAACAGTTCACATTCACAACAGGTAGAATAGTGCTAGTTCTAGAAAAAGCCTTAGAAAGAGGATATCAAATAGGATATACAAACAAACTTGAAAAAGGTATGAGTGGAGGACCATTATTAAATGAAAATGGTCAATTAATCGGTGTTAATGGAATGCACGCTTATCCATCCCACCCTCAAGGGCATGAGTGGCGGACCGGTGTTAAATTCAGAAGGTGAGTTGATAGGTATTCATGGCAGAGGTGATGAATATGACAATAGGGATAGAGATAGATTTGCTGGTATTCCTATTAATACTTATATGCGGATTGCAGTAAGTGTTACTGATAAGCCTAGCATTAGGGGTAATATTCAAAATAATACCCAAGCTAATACCCCTCGTAATAATCCTAATCCTAGAACTGAACCTACACCTGTCAGCTTTCAGCGATTAGAATCATTGTTAAAAGCAGGAAAATGGCGAGATGCAGATTTAGAAACTCGGAACTTGATGCTAAAGTTGACTAAACGAGAACAGGAAGAATGGTTAATACTTAAAGATGTGACAAATTTTCCCAGACAGGAATTGCGAAAAATGGATCAATTATGGGTAAAATATAGCAAGGGTAAATTTGGCTTTTCTGTGCAAAAGCAAATTTGGCTGGACTTGGGTGGTAAAGATGGTAATTGGAACGACTGGGATACTTTTCAGAGGTTAGGCTCCCGCATTGGTTGGAGAAAAAATGGTTATATAGATGATTGGAGCAGTAAAAACGACTTTAGTACAAAAGCACTACCGGGACACCTGCCGAGTGGGGTTTTTAAGTTATTTAGGGGTTGGGGCTGGGGGTACCCTATTCTCTTCTCTAGACTATAACCCATAAGCGTTTCGTCGTTCCCTGGTTCTACCGGGGAATGCTCACAGGAGGCTCTGCCTCCACTATATTCATTGTATTTGAGGCAGAGCCTCAAACTCCCATTCCCAGCCGGAGTCTGGGAACGAGTTCCCTCGTTCCCTGGTTCTACCGGGGAATGCTCACGGGAGGCTCTGCCTCCAGTATATTTGTATTTGAGGCAGAGTCTCAAACTCCCATTCCCAGCCGGAGTCTGGGAACGAGTTCAAAATAATATTGATATTATAGATTAATTTAATCAATCTGTAATGATTTTATCATATCTTGTACAGGTTTGATCAACTTATCATAATCATCTATGGGTGCAGTATAGGTAATTAAATAAGCTTGATTTTTTCTCAAAGTCATAACATACATATTTTTGATTTTTTGTTGTTCATTTTTACCAGTGACAATTATTTTTTGTCCTGTTTGATTTGCGATAATAGTTGAACTTCTTTCTATGATATTTGATGATTCTAGGTTACTTTTGATCATCTTCTCCTGGTCTTTTCCGTAATTTTCTAAAGTTCCCGAATATTCAGAACTACTAATAATCAATCTAGCTTTTTGTTGAGGTTGAACAAATGTAACTATTTTACCAATACCAATGACGGAGATAGGAGTTTCGTCCGCGTCCCAACATTTAGGATATTCAATTTCTATATTATGTTCCTTATTTTTATAAGTTGCTAATTTTCCATCACATTCAGAAATAGGACGGTTTAAAAATACAATTATTCCCATGATTATGATTAATCCCAAAGGGGCAATTTTCAGGAATAAATGATAAATTTTAGGTGGTATTAATGGACTACTTATAGATATTTTTTCTAATGCTGTTAATACTTCTGTTACTGTCTGATAACGGGCTCTATGATCAGATTTGACCATTAGACCTCTCCGAAAATGAATGTAGAGACGTTCTATAGAACGTCTCTACAAGGGTTTCAAACCACGCACATTTAATTACCGGAGATGTCTATTTTATCTAAAATGTCTGCAAGTTGATCACTAACTTTGATTCTACTATAATAACGCCAACTTATTTCTTGGTTATTGTTATCATTATTGATATCTTTAGCCTCTATTTCTGTAAGTGCTTGAATTACAATCATTCCTAGAGAAAAAATATCACTATTGAATTCTGGTTTACCTTCTCCTTGTTCCCTGGGTGCATATCCTTTAGTGCCAATTCTTGTAGGATTATAATTACCATTCTCTTGGTTAATAAGTTCATTACCGATTATTTGAGTATCATCTTCTTGGTTATTAATTGGTTTGACAGGTTTAACTATCCCAAAATCAATGATGACTATTTTATTATCTATTTCTTGTCTCATGACATTACTTGGTTTTAAATCACGATGAATTACACCTTCACCATGAATATATTCCAATACTTCCAGAATATCTTTTAATAATTTAATAACAAATGCTTCACTGATATTAGTATTGGTAGATGTAGGTGGTAATTCTTTCGTTAAATCATGTCCTTTAATAAATTCTTGAACTATGAAAAACTGTTGATTTTCCGTAAAAAACGCTAAAAGTTTGGGTATTTGTGGATGATTGAGTTTTTGTAAAATTCCTGCTTCTCGTTCAAATAATTCTTGAGCTTTTTCTAATTGCTCTGGTTTTGTAGTTAATGGTGTAAAATGCTTAACCACACAACCAGGAGAACCAGGAAGTTGGGTATCCTTTGCTAAATAAGTAGTTCCAAATCCACCCTGTCCTAACCTGGTAGTAATACAATAGCGTCCGCCTATAGTCGTACCTATCATCAGATTCACACCCCACCTGATTCCTTGTTTTGGGAAATATGCGGTTAATTATCGCACATTCGTCGCCATATTGGCGAAATTATTTGAGAGGTTAATTAATTTCAAATCCCCAACTCCTTAAAGAAGTCGGGGATCTAAATTAAAGATATAAAAATACTAATTTAGTCTAAACTCCAGTTGCTACTAGCTGTTGATTAGTAACAGGAGCAAAAATATCTTCGTAATTTTGGAAAATTTCAAATACTGAATCAAGCTGGGTAAGTTCCAAAATCAACTTAACTGGAGCTTTGACATTACAAAGAACTAACCGGCAACCACTTTGACGCGCTGATGTAAGTCCCTTGACGAGGGGGACTAATCCAGAACTATCCATGAAATCTACTTCTGATAAATCTATAACCCAGAGTTGGTGATGCTGAGGTTCAATTGCAGCCATCTGTTCGCTCAAGATAGTACCACTATCCAGGTCTATACTACCTTGGGGTTTGAACAAAATTACTTGGCGTTCTTGTGTAAGAGTCATAAATTTAACTTTGTATTTGAAACACTGATAAAGGAAAAATTGACATCAATACTGTTTATAATTTAACCGCGGAACGACTATTTTCGCAAATTTATGGGAATTAACAGCAGCACAGTTGAGAAAAAGTTTTTTCAGTATTTATGCCGTATAATTTGTTTACAAGTTTTTCTAGTATAAGCATAATTTACTGCTAATTTCGGTAACGAACTTATCATTATCTAAATTATCTATAGCAATCCGGTTTGATTCATGAACTTACTTGTAGAGATAGGGAACATGGAACAGGGAACAGGGAACAGGGAACAGGGAAGGAATTTTCTTCATTCTTCATTCTTCATTCTTCATTCTTCATTCTTCATTCTTCATTCTTCATTCTTCATTCTTCATTCTTCATTCTTCATTCTTCATTCTTCATTCTTCATCCTGACTCCTGACTCGGTGACTCCTCCTATTGCGGTTTGATTGACACCCTAGCCAAAAACAAGCAAAGATATGGTAAAGGTAAAAATTTGTAAACTCGGTGGTGCTGGATGTCTTTTGAGCTACTTTCACTAGAAAACATCCAAGAAATTGCTCATAATTATGGTTATTTAGCGATTTTTTTGGGAATATTGCTAGAAAATTTGGGCATTCCTCTTCCTGGAGAAACCGTCACGATTGTTGGTGGTTTCCTTGCTGGTAGTAATGAATTAAATTACTGGCTGGTTCTCGGTAACGCTATTGGAGGTGCTGTAATTGGTGGTAATTGCGGCTATTGGATTGGTAGAGTTGGCGGTTGGCCTTTTCTGCTCCAAGCTGGCAAGATTTTCCGCATTTCCGAAGTCCGACTGCTGAGTATTAAAGAGCAATTTACGGAAAACGCCGCTAAAGCTGTATTTTTTGGCCGCTTTTTTGCCTTATTGCGGATTTTCGCTTCACCACTTGCGGGTATAGCAGAAATGCCCTTTGGTAAATTCCTGATTTATAACGTAGCTGGGGCGACTGCTTGGGGTAGCGTCATGGTGACATTAGCCTTTTTTGCGGGAAGGATTATTTCCCTAGAACAATTGGTGGCTTGGGTAAGTAAATTTGCAATTTTGGCGTTACTTATTTTAGTTGCTGTGATTGCTATACCAATTTGGTTAGAGTCCCGCGAAGTTAAGCAGCAAACAGAAGAGTAGTAAAGATCCCCGACTTCTTAAAGAAGTCGGGGATCTGAATTATTGAATTATTACTTATTCTGCTGCGCCCAAATGCGAGTAGGTAGTCCCCAAACGTAGATAAAGCCTTCTGCAGCTTTGTGATCAAATTGATCTTCTGCGCCGTAGGTGGCTAAATCGGGAGTGTAGAGGGAATTATCACTCCAACGGCCAACTATGGTGGCGTTACCTTTGAAAAGTTTTAACCGCACGACACCAGAAACTTTTTCTTGTGTTTGTTGAATAAAAGCATCTAAAGCTGCTTTGAGTGGGCTGTACCAAAGTCCGTTATATACGAGTTTGGTATAGGTTTCTTCCATACCTCGTTTGTACTGACTGACATCTGCTGTTAAAGTGAGGCTTTCTAAGTCACGGTGAGCGTTAATTAGAACTATCATTGCTGGTGATTCGTAAATTTCCCGTGATTTGATTCCTACCAAGCGGTTTTCAATCATGTCAATCCGCCCAATCCCATGATTACCAATGATTTTATTGAGTTGTTCAATTAACTCCACAGGCTGTTTTGATGCGCCGTTAATGGTGGTAGGAAGCCCTTTTTGGAACCCAATTTCTAGATATTCCGGTTCATTAGGAGTATCAATTATGGCTTTGGTCATTTCATAGATTTCTTCTGGCGGCTCATTTGCTGGATCTTCCAATGTACCAGCTTCAATACTGCGACCAAGCAAGTTTTTATCTATACTGAAGGGAGAAGATTTTTTCACTGGTGCAGGAATACCACATTTTTCACCATAGGCTATGGTTTCCTCCCGACTCATACCCCATTCTCTGGCTGGTGCAAGGATTTTGAGGTTGGGGTTGAGGGCTGTACAGGAGACATCAAAGCGTACTTGGTCGTTGCCTTTGCCTGTACAACCGTGAGCGATCGCATCTGCACCATATTTTGCAGCGGCTTCCACTAATATTTTAGCAATCAAAGGTCGAGCCAGGGCTGTTCCTAAAGGATAGCGATTTTCATAGAGGGCGTTGGCTTGAATCGCTGGAAATGCGTAGTCTTTAACAAATATATCCTTAACATCCACTACCAAGGATTCACTTGCACCGGATTTCAGGGCTTTTTCTCGAACTGGTTCTAATTCATCTCCCTGACCTAAATCTGCTGCTAGGGTAATTATCTCTTCTACTCCCCACTCTTGCTTTAAATAGGGAATGCAAACAGAAGTATCAACTCCACCAGAATATGCTAGAACAACCTTTTTAGCGCGACCCATGAATTTCTCCACTTAGGAAAACAAAGAATGAGTTATTATTATATCTGACTTGCCTAGCGTATATTTTCTTGTGCAACAGTAACTTTGTTATATTTGTCTTATTCTCAATATGGCCAGTAGTTTTTTTGGGTGAAACTGTGTTTTTTAGTATTGTCATTCCTACTTATAATCGCTTACCAATTCTGGAAAAGTGCCTCCGCGCTTTAGAGAGTCAGGAGTTCAGCAACAAAAACTATATAGAAGGTTATGAAGTTGTATTGGTAGATGATGGTTCTACTGATGGTACTTTGAACTGGTTAGCAGTACACAAAGATGAGTTTTCTCATGTCCGCTGTTTTGAGCAGGATCATGCAGGTCCGGCTGCGGCGCGAAATTTAGGTGTGGAAAAAGCCCAAGGTGACACAATTATTTTTATTGATAGTGATTTAGTGGTTTTGTCTAACTTCCTGCAAGCTCATACAAATGCTTTGGTACAAGGAAAAGAGAAATTAGGAAATAACTGTTTTTTTACTTACGGTGCTGTAATAAATACTTGTAATTTTGCCAATCCCACCGCTGAACCCTATAAAATCACAGATTTTTCCGCTGCTTTCTTTGCTACGGGTAATGTGGCTATTCCTAAACGTTGGTTAGAAGAAGCTGGTTTATTTGATAATAGATTTCAACTTTATGGTTGGGAAGATTTAGAATTAGGTGTGAGGTTAAAAAAATTAGGTTTGCAATTAATTAAATGTCCTGAAGCTGTTGGTTATCATTGGCATCCACCTTTTAGTTTACAGCAAATTCCTAAGTTAATTGATCAGGAAATTCAACGGGGAAGAATGGGAGTTTTGTTTTATCAAAAACATCCTACTTGGGAAGTAAAAATGATGATTCAAATGACTTGGTTTCATCGTTTATTATGGGGGATTCTTTCTGTAAACGGGTTATTGAATGAAAAAACTATGTCCCCATTTTTGCAATGGTTGATTGATTTGGGTAAGCCACAATTGGCTTTAGAAATTGCCCGAATTTTCTTGAATTGGTATAATGTAAAGGGTGTTTATGCGGCTTATTCTGAGATAGAAAGTAAATAATTAAATAATTGTGGCCTAATTCCTCTAACCATATTTTTGATATTGTTTTTTATGAAAATAACGCGTCTTGTCACCCGTTAAGGTTCGCTACATATAAGCAGTTGCAAATTCCTGTAGTTCCCATTTAGGAGTAATTACCCTTAAAGTATCTAAACGCGATCGCTTCCTTTAAAAGATATTTCGCCAGTAATGCCTTAAGTTAAAATGCCTCTTCCCCACTCTCCACTGCCTACTTCCTATTTTCAAGACACATCTATTATCTAGTTTTTATTACTTGTTATATTCAGTTTTCCATTGCCCATTCCAATTCTGACAAGGTGTTGATAAGCATTCAGGTTTAATAATAGCTGAGACATTTTGAATGCGATCGCTTCCTAAATTACCCTTACCATCATTAAACGATATGTCACCAGTTATGCCTTTAAAAGGTGTAGTACGATTAATTAAATATTGTTGTAAACTTTGATTTCCTTTTTGTGATAGGCTTTCGGCTATCACCATAACTGAGTCATAGCCTAAACTTATACGGCGTATCTGCTCTTGTGTAAGATTTTCTTCCCAGTAATTCCTTAAACTTTCAAATTTTGTGCGCTGGTCCGGGGTAATATTTGGAGAATTGATATCTCCCGACCAAGCAACAGCAGCCACAAGATTATTAGGATTGATTGATTCTTGTTTATAAGCAGGTATAAGGCTACAACCACCAATCAATAATCGTCCATTGTTAAGTTTCATTACTGTTTCCGTATTTTTTATTTCTTCTGATGTACGTGCATCGTCTATGAAGGAATTTGGACATAATAAGATAGCTGTTTTATTAGTATTATTAGCTTGGTTTAATATACTTTCAATTTTTTTATGCTCCATGTCGCCTATATTAGACTTGTCCTGCCTCATGAACTTACCTAACTTACCTTTCCAAGCCTCTTTAAACTCATATCCAAACGAGTTACTAAATAATTCTTTATCATTATAAAATAACGCTACATTCTCAATACCTTGGTCTTGGAAATATTTAGCTAGTAGTTGAGCCATTTCTCTAGTTGTGTTATTTACTCTAAAAAAGTAAGTTTTGTTATGTTTCTGTGTTAATTGGTTGATTGAGTGGTTCTGTGCGTTTTCATCTCTAGTAGCCGCAGCTGCGTAGGATAAGAGGACTAATTCTTTCTTATTGAAAGTATTTTTTAAAGTATAATATGTCAATTTAGAACCAAAATGTCCAACTACTGCATCAAGGTCTCTCCCAATTAATTCTTTGTTAAGTTTCTCTGTAGTTACATCCAGTGATCTTGCTTGATCCCACTTATTCGGGTCATTAGCAATTAAAATTAATAGTTTTTTGTTTGGATTTTTATTAAATTCATGTTGTAGATAAATTGCACCTTTAAGGGTAGATATAGCGGTTTCATAAATTGGGCTACTTGTGTCGTTTAGAGTAAGAGAAAGAGCAATTTTAATTACGTTTTTTTCTGCAATTTTTCTTGCTTTTACACCATCAACAATATTTTTATTTTCCGCGAATACCGCTTTTAATTTTTTCTGTATACTTTGATCTATTGATTTTTCCTGTATACTTTGACCTATTGGAGGATTAGGTAAATTTAATATTGACGGATCATAACAGCTTATTAATTTGGTATCTTCTTTACAAGTATCAGTTTCTAATTTTGATGGTGGACTTTTATCGATTATAACAACACTTCTTTTTGGAAATATAATATCTATTACTATTGGCAATATAATAGCTATTACTATAATGATAGCTACACCAAAATATGGAACATATCGATTACGACCTAATGGCCAAAATAAATCTGGCATTTTTGCTTGTCTAAGACAGAGAATAGGTAAAGACTCTGCACCAGGAACAAAAGGATGTAAACCGCTTTGCGCTTGTTGATATGCCATTTGAAAACTCATTCTATTCCTGACAAAATAACGCAGAAATAGCGTTAAAAATGTATGGGCAATTTCATCTGTGATTCGTGCTTTCATAGCAATTAGATAAGGTATTCTTATCCCTTGCTCTTTTAGTTGACCATCAATTCCTATACCATCACAAGAATTAAATATTGCTAAAACTAGAGGATGATGTCTTCTATTTAATGCGTTACGAATTTGGTTGCTTATCTGATTAATATTAATTGTTAAATTGTCAGTTAGCCAAATGGTTGTATCCGTACCATCAGGTAAAGTGCTACTATGCCCTGCAAACATGAGAATATCAAATTTATTGTTATCAAGGGCATTTATTACTTCGGCTATTGATGTAACTTCAACAATCTTAGGTTTTGCCGCGCCGGTTAAATTACTAATTAATTCTTTATCTGTCTCTGTATCTATCTTTCGATATGTATATTTACCCACAAGCATTAAAATTTTGACAGGTGTGGGAAAAGTATATTTTGGCGAATTTACATTAAAGGGGGGCATAACTTATGTCTTTATTTTTATTCAAACTTAGCTATATTCTTGCGCGTAACATAATTTAAATTATATTACCCTACTAAACTATTAGTAAGAAGTAAAGCCAATACATATCTTTGGACAAAACCTCTTAATTGTTGACCATTGCCACCAAGGTAATCGCTTAATTTCAAGTTGGTTTGACTCTATTATGAGCATATCAATTTCTTGAGCGTAAGAGATAAAGAACTCATTCATATTTTCAAACTCTTTGCTATTAAGCCAATTATCAAACTTTTCCTCCAATGTTTTTCCAGAAGTGATGGAAATTTCACCTTTAGGTAATGTTCCTACACGATTGTCAATTAGTTGTTTATTTTTATAAATTTGCAATTCAACAGCAGGACACCCTTCCTGGATAGTTCCTTGAAAAAATCTTAAAACTGCTATTTTTTTCATATTGATCCTCAAATGTCAGGTAAATTAAATGAGCAAGGGTACTGTAGTACAATCTTTCTGTTAATCCTTAATTTTTAAGTGAAGGCGAATATTGATTCGCTAATTCGCCTTTAGGGTTTTTCCACATAAAGTAAAAGTTTAAGAAGTGTAGGAAACCACTATATTGGGGCAATATGTCCTGATTATTTCCCAGGATGACCAGGGGAGCCGCTTAATTTCAAGTTGATTACATTCTATTATGAGACCATCGAACCCTCTCGCGTGATAGAGAAATAGGTATTTCATCTCTTTAAAATCTTCGCTTTTAAGCCAATCATTAAACTTATTCGTTAAATTATGCTCTGGGTTTGTTTGTACCGATCTTGGCATAGTGTGTCGTGACGATCTTGTTGGTAGCTCATATTCATGCGATAAAAAACTCTGTAAACTTTCATACAGTTCTGAGTTTTGAGGTAATCTAGCGGTGCGACGTTCTATTTCGTCTTTCCCCTGATAAATTATTAACTCAATAGTGGGACATCCTTCTGTAATATTGCCTTGAAATAGCCTTAGATGGGCTGTTTTTTTGACCATATTTGACCTCCAATGTCAAGCAAATTAAACGATAAAGCCTTGTACTGATGTTTTATGTCCCATTTTAATCTGAAAAGCACAATTATCACCCCAATCAGCACAAAAATATAACTGAATACAATTTTGTTTGTCTGCTACTGCTGGTGTACCTTCTAGAATATAGTTACCTTGAGCATCTGGGAACATCCACTGTAATGTCAGTCCATTAGGCAGCAAAGAGTCGGGTAACTGAGAATGAACTCGCAGTAATACAGCAATTCTTTGACTTGGAGCTTTGATAAAAGCTATATTGGCTAAAAGAAGATGACCGGAGATTTCAATTTCTTTAGTGTGGATTTCTCTAGTTTTGGGAGAAGGAAGACAAGATGCGATCGCCCAGAAAATTTCAGCCGCTTGTCCACTAATCTCTTGCTTACCATTTAATAAAAGGTCTAGTAAAATATCTTCACGTTCGAGATTTTCAGGTACAATCTCTTGTACTGATTTAGCTAGTAAATTTTTGATGGCTCGATCGATTTTTTCTTCTGTATCTAAAATTACGCCATAAACTGAAAAACCACGATGTTTTTCTATTTTTGATGGTATTGGTAAACCACTTCTATAAATAGCCTTTTCCTGTTTTTCTCTGGTTGGTTTCGTTCTTATCTTAGGATGTTTTTCTATTTTTGATGGTATTGGTAAACCACTTCTATAAATAGCCTTTTCCTGTTTTTTTAAGGTTGGTTTCGTTCTTATCTTAGCAGGTTCTGTTTGGTACAATTGTTCTAAAAATATAGCAAGAGGACGATCAGGTGATTTAATCAACATCTCTAAATCAAGGTTTTTTAACCATTCTTCTTCGTTTAACAAAGCCATCCATTCCTGAAAATTACCTTTCAAACGTGGAGAATAAGGTAAAGGTTGACTATAAGTTTTAATTAATTTTGCTGCCTCAGATTCTGTTAAACTAGGTAAAGCTTCAAAATCACCTTTTTCCTCATACAATTCTAAAGCTATCCACAGAGTTTCTATATCATCAATTACATCACCGCTAGACACAATATAGAGCTTATCAAGCTTATCATAATCGGCTCTTTTCTGTAAATTTTTACGAGAGATAAAACCCCAAATATGTAGATAATTTCTTTCTAAATCTACTCGCACAGGTAAGTAATAATCCCCTGCTAAATTAGGAATATCTACCCATTCTTGCTGAACTTCAAAACCTTCTAAATCTGTGGCATCACTTGGTATTAAAATCAAACGTTTGTCATGAATATTGACAACTGAACCATTAATAAATTGCCAAATTCTTGCCAAGTTGTTATCACTGGAGAAAACTTTATTGTTAGATTCTATTTCCTGATATTCTTTAACCCATTTACTGAATACTTTGTGACAAAGATAATTTACAAAAGCATAATTACGCCCTGTTTGATTAGCATAGTAAATAGTATTAGCTTCGGCTTCTTCTTTATCTTGCTCACTAATTTTAATCCACAGATGCTCTGAGTAAAAGCTTTTTAATTCTTCTATATTCAGCATAATTACTTCCTCTTGATTGTTGATTTGATTAAAATTGATATTCATGGTTTTATCTCTTATTTGTGCTTTTGCTGTACTGAAGTTAAGGATGATTCAATTTTTTTTTCTATCCAGTGAGATAGATACTTTTTATCAACCTCATCTAAATTAATGTTATATTGATGCTCAACTTTTGAAATCATAATATTTGTCTTCATTTCAATTATTGTAGTTGATGTAACAATATATGCTCTAAAAAATTGTTCAAAAATTTGTTCAAAGTCATCAGCAAAAATTCTGCTTAAAATTGGCATATCTACCTCTATCCCATCCACTGCTTTATTCTTCAAAAGCTTTATAAACAATGCTAATTTTTCAGATGATGCCTGGGTATGGCAAGATTTAAAATACATATTTGCTATTTCTTTATATAATTCATTCAAAGGACGGGAAACATTAGACTGATTTATTCCATATTGTTCCGCAATTTGACGTTGATCAATGTCGAACCCATGATTTAAGATTGCAAAGATTATTCCTCTATTTATTTTTGGGTTACTTTTGCGATCTAGTCTAGGTAATAAATCACGAATAAAATCGCATAGATGTGATGTAAAGGAGCGATCATATTCTGGACTAATCACTTTACTTTCAATGCTATGATCATCTATGTTTACAGTACGACTAGCTATAAATGATTTTTCATAATCTCTTATTGCTTGTCCAATTTCCTCTAACATTGTTCTTGCTTGTGCGCCCTTAATACGTTCCCAATGTTCTGGTTTTATTTCATTATATCTATCAGCTACTCGTTGATAATTATCTTCAGTCCATTCATTGATAGCAAGCTGAGACGGTGATATTTCACTGTTTCTTACTTCTTTAAACCTGTTGAAAAAAAACATATATTGTTTTGTTTTTTCATCATTATATCCTGCTCTTTTTAAGGATTTTTGTACTTTTGGATAACTCGCTCTTGCAGCTATCCCTACATTGGTATGGCCTATGGTATTATCTCCTGTAAATTCTCTGAGAATAGGGAAAAGCTGGCATTTAATTTTACGATCAACATAAGCAGTAAGAATCCGAAATGTAATCTGATCAACACTTTCGTCATAAGTATATCTATTAAAGTCAAAATCTTGAATAAATAGTTCAGGTGCAAATTCTTTTGAGGATAAAGAATTTTGAGCAGAGATTAACAAATGGTTATCGACGCTGTTTCTAACATCATCTGGTATTGTTGAAAGAAATTTATTTACGGTTATTTGGCAACGCCAATATAACCACTGATACAGTTCTGTTCTGAAGTTTCTTATTAAAGTAAAAACAATATTTAAATATAAAACTGTATATGGCTTGATCGTAAAACAACAAACCAAAATTGCAGACGGCTCTACCGTAGAACCATAAACCAAAATTGGATATGGACTGAAACTTAAACGACGATGACGCATAACTAGATTACCCCTTTTCACACCACAGACAATTAGTATTACTTTACTTTAATTAGTGCCAATCCAAGCTAGTTTATGGGGGTTTTATCCCCCGTATAATTTATTTGAGATTTTCAATTCTTACCGCAGCTTTTACACCTCTATCGTCTACGACAAAAGCTCGCAAATCACCACCATCTCGTGCAACGATAAAATTATCGGCCGCATACATCTTGTTTTTGGTATTGGTGAAGCAATAGCGAGGTTTATAACCATAAATGATTAGCCCATCTGGAGAATCATAAAGTTCAACATCCTGGGTTACGCATTCGTTTTTTTGAGTATCAGCATTCCAATAGGTAGTCATGGAAACTCCTGAATAGCCTTTTATGTTTAAAATACTACGGTGTACGATACCGCTAACACTCCATTGTATAACCCATGATACGTCAAAAGACTCATTTGGTCTGGTTAAATCAGATTGAGCAATAAGACTGTGGTTGACAGGAGTTTGATTAGATTGAGTTTCAGGGGTTTTGGCTATAACTGGTGGAGAAAAAGTAAATATCACAGCAGCAATAAAAAAACTAATATTTAGTGGATTTTTTGGCAGTCTCATTGGTATTCTCCTCAATGCTTATCTATTAGATCATTGGTTCACGATTCACAAAATATGCAGCATGAGCTAATTATTTTTTGTTTTTGTAAAAAAAATGTAGAGACATATTAGCGAAGCGGCACAAAGTACCATTTCATGTCTCTACAAAGTTTTAGATACTGCAATGATGAATTAGTTAAAAACTAAATGTTGTCCGCACAACTCCTACATAAACAGGATCGTTGCTGTTATTATGATCGGGACTGAAAATTGCATAAAATCCTGGAGTAATAGTGATATTGTTGTTAACAGGATATTTGTACTGTACTTCCACAAGATGAGAAGTATCTTTATCAGCCGGAAAACCTTTGACGTAGCCAGCACGAGGTAGCTGACCTCCTGCTAAGGAAAGAATACCGCCTTTTTTGCCAACATCAAGCACAGAAAAGTGAGCATTCCAGTTCCATATTTCGGCTTGAGAATCAATTCCCTGTGCATTTGCTTGAGAGTAACCTATCCAACCGCCAGCCTGGAACTTATTGTTAATTTGCCAATCTGCATTTAAACCAAAGCCGTCTTGACTGGCTGCGGCCTTTCCTTGAAAGGGATCTTTCCCAATAGGACTTCCGGTACTACTAACAAGGTTGACTGAGCCTTGATTATAGTAGGTGTGCAAATAGGCCACACCAAAACTTAGATTCTCAGTAGGTTTGTAATTTAGTTGTAAACCTGTACTAAAATTGCTATTGAAAAAGCCCTGATTGGGGTCACTAGTCTGACTCGGCTCGGTGAGGTAAAGGGCTATTAAATCGGCTTTCTTGCCCAATTGATATTGAAATCCTACACCTGCTCCTTCGGGTCCTCGATGGGTAGAAGGATTATAACGATTAAATCGAGTTACTGTTCCTGTGCCACTAGGGTTTAAATTGGGATTGTATGGATTGAAAACGTCATCAATATCTAAACCTGCTGTACCTATCCAGAATTGGATTTTTTTTCCATCACTCCATCTGTAGTAGAGTTCATTGAGTAAAATACTGTTGTTGCTCCCCGCATCAAAAGATGTCCGACTCATATCAGTACCAGTCACCCCAGATAAATTGGGAACATTATTGGCTTGCAGACGAATTCTCAGTAGATCCTTCCCTGTAAAACTGGTATTAAGATTGAGTCTGACGCGATCGCTGAAAGTTACTTCCCCTTTATCCGTAAAACTTAGCGCAAAGATCCCTTCTCCTTTTAACTGAGTCGTTGTAGAAAACTGATTCTTTTCCAAAACATCAGTTCTCTCCTCTAATTTGCTAACTCTTGCTCCAATAATTGCTAATTCTGATTTAAATTCCTGATTTAGACGACTTAAAGTTTCTAGGTCTTCCTTTGTAGCTAGGTTAGCTGTTCCAGAATCAATCAATTGTTGTACTTGCTGTAAACAAGTATCCAAAGCTGCTGCAAATTCGTAACGAGTTAAAGCTCGATTACCCCGAAATGTCCCATCAGGATATCCAGCAATACAACCATAACGTTCCACCAAACCCCGTAGTGCTTGATAAGCCCAGTCGCCTGGTTGCACGTCTTGTAACTGGCTGACATTGGTAATTTGATTAAGAGAATCAGAAGCATCTAAAACTAAAGTCTCTTGAGCTAAAACCGCACTTGGCAATATCAAAACTATAATGGCTTGGAAAAACAGACGAATTATTTTCTTCAACATCACTCCTCCTACTTCTTGAATTACTATCTTCCGTGCAATTTATTAAGTAGAGGTAGTTAATTAAACACGACATACAAGTTGTCAAGTGGGTATTGCCCAAAAACAGCTTTTTGTAAGGCGAGTAACATTTAGCATGGGCATTGCCTAGCTTATATTTAATTAGCCCCCTCTGACTTGAAAATAAGACCCCACCCCTAACCCCTCCCCGCTTGCGAGGAGGGGAATAAGAAGTTTTTTTCATCCCCCCTGGTGTACGCAGTTGATGATGGCTACTTAATTAAGTATTGAGATCGAAGCCAGAAAATATGCAAATGATGTACAGCTTTGATTTGGTATGGATGTCAGAACTTCTCAGACCTCTCCAACAAAGGCTGTAGAAATCTCGGAGACAACGTCTCTACAAGGATTCTAGGCAACGCACCTTTAATTTATGGAGATGTTTATTAAATTTCTTGCATATTTCTCCATCTTGTCAAAAATTACTAAACTATTTTCTTGAATGTTGCATAAAAAAATCTATTTTACACAATAACTAATAAACCATAAAATATTAATACCAAGGTGTATATATGCTGAAAAAAGCTTTAATTATCCTCTTGGCAGGAACAAGCTTATCTATCTTGAATCTGCAAATAGCATTAGCAGAACAGGCAAGACCTTTTTTGAGATCGAAAACTTTCTATCCAGATGTTTGCTCAATAGCATTAGAAGGAAAAGTTTACTATTGTAACTATTTAGTTATGGGTTTCCTCAGCAATGGTAATGGCAATATCCAGTTGTGCGATAACAGAAGCAATTGCTTCATCTTGATTATGGGTTTAAATGCATCTGATAAAATCCTCAACGATCAACCTTTTTCTATTACAGACTTAGCGTGGAAAAGAAACAATGAAATTGTCAATAGGTTTGAAGGATATCTCGACTGTGCAGTAAGTACGGAAGGAATTGGATGCATTGGAACCTTAAATGATGGTAAGTCTATTGCCATCTACACAAAATAGTCATTGTTTATAGGCAATAAATGGTTAGAAATTCTGGTTTTTGTAATGTATTTAAGACATTTAAAAACCCAGAATTTTCATTATTCATTAAAGCATTACACTTTTACTGATAACATGGAGAAAAACAATGAATACCATACTTGGTAACGGCAGTTTTATCAATAACCACAAAGTTATTGAATTAATAAGGATAGGAAATATAGCTAATACCTACTTAGCGAAAGATCAAGATTCAGAGGAATTTGTTATTATCAAACAATTTGCCTGTCAATCTCCAGATCCTCAACAAGTCGAAAAAGCGCAGGAATTGTTTCAACGAGAAGTTAAAATTCTTCGTCGGTTAAATCACGATCAAATTCCTACATTAATTGACACATTTATCTTGCATAATCAAGCTTCATTCTTGGTTCAACAGCATATTGAAGGAGAAACCTATCATGAATGTGTTTTTGAAAGACAGGAAGAATTTACCGAATTCCAAGTCAGACAATTTTTATTAGACGTTCTTAAAGTTTTAATATACGTTCACTTCCAAGGAATCACCCATCGAGATATTTCTCCTGATAATATTATGTGCCGTAAACAAGACAAAAAACCAGTTCTTATTGACTTTGGGTGTAGTAAACAGCCAATAAACCAATTGAACTCAGGTTCATCATCGACAAGAATTTTCAAACCTGGCTACACACCTCCTGAGGTACAAAATGGAAATCCTGAATATAGCAGTGATTTGTATTCTTTGGCTGTGACAGCTTTAGTATTATTGACGGGTAAACGGCCAGAGGAATTATTTGATCTTAATACTGATGAATACAAATGGTCAGAAATCACAATTAGTGCTGAACTTCAAAAAATCTTAAGGAAAATGCTGCAAGTCCAAATAAATGCACGTTATCAAACTGCTAAGGAAGTATTCGCAGAATTAAAATCATTATCATCTTCATCTTCATCATCTATAAGAACGCAACAGACTCTTGCTCACATAACATCCTCTTCTTCGGCAAAAAATAAGCGATGGAAAAATCGGTTTTTATGGCTAACACCCTGCTTTGCAGTGGGATTATTGATTGGGGTTACTAGATTAATACCAGTCGTATTTCCTCCGTCAGCCAAAATGACAACTGGCTTCTTATACAAAAATATGACACCAGAGCAAACACAAATTAATCAATTAATCAACTCTCAGCAATTTTCTTTAGCTATTTCACAGTTAGAACAATATCGTCAAAAAAATCCTCGAAATGACCAAGCTATCATTGTGTTAGAAAATACTAAAATTGGCTCAAAGAAGTCAATTAAAATTGCCGTAGTTGCGCCAATAAGTGATGATTTAGATAAAGCTGAAGAAATGATTAGGGGTTTAGCGCAAGCCCAATGGGAAGTTAATGCAGCAGGCGGCATTAATGGGCTTCCTATGAAAATAATTCTTGTTGATGATTCACAAGACCAAAATACAGTCAAAAAAATAGCCCAAGCAGTTGCTAATAATCAAGATATACTGGGAATTATTGGGCATTTAAGTAGTGATAATTCTATGGCTGCAAGTGATATTTACCAAAAAGAAAAAATCTTAATGATTTCTCCGACTGCGACTTCTACTAACCTTACAGGTAAAGGTGACTACATCAAACGAACTGTAGTGAATGATGCCATTGCTGGCGGTACACTCGCTAGGTATGTTAGTCAAAAATTGCAGAAAAAATCAATAGCTATTTTCTATAATTCCCAAAATAATTATAGTAAATCTCTCCGACAATCATTGATAAATGAATATATGATTGAGAAAGGGAAAATAGCCTATGAAGCTGATTTCTCAGATCCAAATTTTAGAGCCGGAGCGATGGTTGGACAAGCCAAAACTGCTGGATCTGACGTAATAATGTTAGCGGCTGATTCGTCTAAATTGGATAAAGCATTACAAATAATGCAAGCCAACAGTAAAAAACTTCTCTTGATCGGAGGAAATTCACTGTATATTAACGAACACACTTTAAGTATAGGCTGTGGTGATTCCCAGGGGATGATTTTAGCAGTACCTTGGAATGTTAAAAATCATCTCAATTCACCTTATGTAAAAACGGCAAGTAACTTGTTTAAGGCGGAAGTCAGTTGGCGTAGTAAAATGAGCTACGACGCATTATCAGCAATTATTTCAGCACTAAAAAAGACTCCTAACCCCACCCGTCAAAGTCTTCAAGAAACCATATCAAAGCCAGATTTTTCTGCCCCAAGTGGTGACGAAGAAGTAGTGAAGTTTGATCGCCAGGGCGATCGCATTAAACCAGTGGAACTTGTAACCGTAACCTCCAAGGGGGATATGTGTACATTTGAGCCTATTGAAATTAGGTAGGAATAGCAGAAGTTAATAATGCCATACAGGATGTAGCGCGATGGTGGGGCTAAACAAAAATATCTTTGTTAATGGAAACACTCAAAAAGTGCCATTTTGTTTACTCCCTGCTTCTCGACGACCATTCTCAAGGCAACGGTTAGATTCTCGCTAAATTAAGCAATATTTTATGTAAGTCCTACGCATTTACTCTAACAATAGTGAATTTTAATACTAGAAATAACAAGAATAGCCAGATGGACAATAAATAAATAGCCATTAGGTCTATGTCAACTCATACAAAGCCTTGTAAACAAAATTTACTCATTACTTATTAACTCATCCCATATTTGGTTAATTTTGGCGTTTATTGCATCCATTGTGATGGATTCCCCTTCATGATTAAGACGCTGACAGGCTTCATAAAACAAAATCATTTGCTCTACCTGTACGCCCTCGGTTCTACCTCTTAACGGGTGACAAGACGGTTGAAGATGAGATGTGGCAATAATTTGAGAAAATAAGGGGGTAAAAAAAATAGAGACAAGGAAGCCCCAAAGAAAAAAATGTTACCACAATCATATGAAACAATTTTCCGAAAGCATTTGAGTGAACAGCAGTATTTGACGTTAGAAATATTGTTGTTATTAATACAAGCTCATCGCCAAGTAAAACTGTCGAAATTGGCCAGCTTGTTTCCCCAACCAATTAAATATGAAAGCAGGAAACGTAATCTACAAAGATTTTTAGGAATAGGTAAACTCTGCGTAAAATTATTATGGTTTCCATTGATAAAATATTGGATTAGACAATCTTTAACACCAAAACAACTGAATCGAGAACAGCACCGTTATTTTCATAAATTATATAGACTTTCTGTTAGTTTTGTCTATTTATGGGTAGAAATTATCTAGCTGTCAGCAGCCCCAAATTTAGCAAGTTTACCCTCTTTAATTGACAGTTTATGAGCATCTGGATAGGCTTTTTCCAAAGCTTAGGCATAAATATACAAAATATACAAGTAGCGATAGCTTTATTCGTAGTAGTCATCGCTAAAAAATCGCCACCGAAAACAAAACCCCCTCTAAAAGAATAGAGGAGGCTTTGTTGTTAAATAAT
>NZ_VIKZ01000058.1:0-29106 GCF_009711985.1 Dolichospermum sp. UHCC 0260
CGCGGCGATTTTACCATCTATAATCTGCACATCTGTAGTTATGTAACTACCTGTAACGCTAATTAAAGAGTTTTTGATTGTAAAATTCATGATTTTAGCTTTAATTAAGTAATTGATCTATTAGCCGAATTTCAAGCTACAAGTTAAACAACGATATTGAAAAAGGGTGAGTAAAACCCACCCTGAGTATTATACCAGAAAAATAAAATATCCTTACTGCCAAACGTAGATAAGTAGAAATAAAACAATCCAGATAACATCAACAAAGTGCCAAAACAAAGAAGTGGCATTTATGCCAAAATGGCCGCTATCAAAATTACCAGGAATGAAAGAACGCAACAAGACAATTAACTGTAACAGAATACCCGTAAAAACGTGCAAACCGTGAAAACCAGTTAATAGATAAAACATTCCTCCAAACGTACCAGAAGTAAAGCCAAATTCTAATTGACTCCATTCCACAGCTTGTCCAAAAAGGAAATAACCACCCATAGCCATTGTTAAAAACAACAACAGCCGATAAGTCTTTAAATCATGTCTTTCTAGGGCTTTTTCTGCAAAGAAAATCACAAAACTACTAGCAACCAAAACCACAGTATTAATGCTAGGTTCTTTTACTTCCAAACCAGAAACACCAGGTGGCAACCAATTAACAGCAGAAGTTTTGTAGATAATATAGCCAGCAAAGAAACTTAAGAAAATAACACTTTCCGATAACAGAAAAACAATAAAACCAAACATTTTACTGCCTTCTTCATCATGTCCATGCTCATGACTAACATGATCTAAATCATCAGGAGAAACAGAACTATCCATTGTTAAAAAACTCCAAAACCAGGAAACTAGTAATTAAGAAAAAAGTAACGAGAAAAACTATAGCGATTCTAAATAAGACGTAAAAAATTCTCTTCCTTCTCTTCCTCTGCGCCCTCTGCGTCTCTGCGGTTCGTTAAAAAATCAAATTTACACATCAAATAGAATCGCTATATTACCCATTACTCATGTTCAGAAGATGCCATTAATTCAGACTTACCATAACCATAAGGCTCACAAGTAACAATCGGAATTTCTTCAAAATTCTCAACAGGAGGAGGAGAAGAAACAGTCCATTCCAAACCAATTGCTCTCCAAGGATTAGCAGAAGCTTTTTCTCCATCCATCCAAGAAATCAACATATTGAAGATGAAAGGAAGAGTAGACATTCCTAACAGAAAAGAACCCAAACTAGCAACAATATTCCAACCAATTAATTCAGGTGCGTAGGAAGCAGCACGGCGTAACATCCCTTGCAAACCTAAAGGGTGCATGGGTAAGAAATTCAAATTTGTGCCGATAAATGCTAACCAAAAATGGATTTTGCCCCAACCTTCGTGGAACATTCTCCCCGTCATTTTGGGAAACCAATGATAGATAGCTGCATACATTCCCATAGTTACAGTTCCATAGAGAACATAATGGAAATGACCAACAACAAAATAGGTATTGTTAACATGAACATCCACTGGAACAGAAGAAAGCATAATTCCTGTAATCCCAGCAAATACAAACATTACCAAACCACCCAAAGCAAATAACATTGGTGTAGTTAAGCGAATTTTCCCGCCCCAAATAGTTGCCACCCAAGCAAATACCTTAATCCCTGTGGGAATAGATACAAACATGGTTGTCACCATGAAAAACAACCGTAGCCAACCAGGAGTACCACTCACATACATATGGTGTACCCAAACAATGCCGCTAACTACAGCAATTAACATCGAAGAAACAGCAACGACTTTGTAACCAAATAAAGGTTTGCGGGAATAAACGGGAAAGATTTCCGAGAAAATCCCGAAGATAGGCAAAATGATGACATATACCGCAGGGTGAGAATAGAACCAGAAATAATGCTGGAACATCACCGGATTTCCGCCTTTAGTAGGATCAAAAAAGGCAGTTCCCACTGTAATATCAAGAAGTAACATTACAGCCCCGGCTGTTAAAGCTGGCAGTCCAAATAATTGGATAATTTGAGCGCTAAATACTGCCCAAACAAAGAGAGGCATTCTAAAGAAACCCATTCCCGGCGCTCGCATTTTCACAATGGTGGTGACAAAATTCACCGCACCCATAATGGAAGAGACACCGGAAATAGCCACCGCTAATAACCACAGAACTTGACCGTTAATCAAGTTGCCCGTGGGGTTTTGGGTACTGACGGGGGGATATGCCCACCAACCAGATTGAGCAGGGCCACCGGGGACAAAGAAGCTGGACATGAGGAGAATACCCACCACAGGAACCATCCAAAAAGCGACAGCGTTCAAGCGGGGGAATGCCATATCTCGCGCCCCAATCATCAAGGGAACGAGGTAATTAGCCATACCAACAAGAGAGGGAAATGTCCACAGAAACAGCATGACTGTTCCGTGCATGGTGAACATTCCGTTGTAGACTGTGCGGTCTATTAAATCAGCTTCAGGGGTAATGAGTTCTCCCCGCAAAATCATGGCGAAGATACCGCCAACGAGGAAGAAGATAAAGGAGGTAACGAGGTATTGAATCCCGATAACTTTATGGTCTGTACTAAAGCTGAAGTATGTTCTCCAGGTTTGGGGCGGTTCGTGGTGATGTGATTCACCAGCAACATGAATGGGGATATTAGTCATTTGTCAGTTGTTAGTTGTCAGTGGTCATGAAAATAACGAAGTTAACCTGGGAAATTGACTAATGGTGGTGCAGCAGGTTCAACGGTTTTCCAACCGCTATCAATGCCGTTTTCTACTTTGAGGGCATATTCGGAAGCCGCTTGGTTAGGGGCTGGGCTGGGTGTTTGACTGGCAGCTTTGCTTAACCACTGCTGATAGTTGCTAGGTGATTCCACAATGACTTTGGCTCGCATGGTGGCAAAGTATGTACCGCTATACTGAGAGTCGGTTAAATCATACGCACCGGGGCGAATGGGAGTAAATTCAAAGTCCAGGTCGTTACCAGGAATAATGTCTTGTTTGAGGCGGAAAGCGGGGATAAAAAAGCCGTGAAGTACATCTTCCGAATGCAGATTTAGACGGACACGGCGATCGCTCGGTAAATGCAATTCTGTACTGGTAACATTGCTTTGGGGGTAATGAAACACCCAAGCCCACTGTTTAGCGGATACATCAATATGTTCTACATCCTCAGCTACTGCGGCTTCTGAAGCCTCATCTGGCGCAGCTTCAGCAGTTTCCATCTTCATCGGATTATGTAAGTGGATCTGGTGAGATGGTCCCTGGATACCCATTTCTTCGTAAACTTGGTAACTATAACCCGCAATCCACAACACCAACATAATTGGGATTGCTGTCCAAATTACTTCTAAAGTCACATTACCTTCAATGTGAGGCCCATCACCTAAATCTGTAGCTTTTGCCCGATGGAAACAAATAGAATAGAAAAGAGTAGCAGTTACTCCCAGGAAAATTAAAGATCCTAATGTTACCAAAAAGCTAAATAAATCATCAATCAGATGAGATTCAGCAGCCCCTTGGGGAGGAAGCCAAGAATAAGCCTGTTTACCAATCCAAAGACTAGTAAGAGTTACCGCAACTGCCCCAGTAACTATGGTCAAAAAGTTGAGAAAGTGCCGAATTTTCATAATGGTCAGTTGTTAGTTGTCAGTGGTCAGTGGTCAGTGGTCATTTGTTAATGGTCAGTTGTGAATTGTTAGACAAGAATTTTTACACCAATCACCAATCACCAATTACCAATTACCAATTACCAATCACCAATTACCCATTACCTATTACCAAAGATTTGATTGATGTCTTGTCCTGCTCGTAGTAATTTATCGGCTGTATTGTGAACACCAAAATCTGCTGCCAGGTGCGCTCCTAATGTTCCATGAAAATACATCAGCAACATAATAATTACACCGACAACCAGATAAGAAATTTGCACTTCTCTCTCTTCATGTTTGCCGATAACGTAACGTTGCCAACCTCGCCAAAAGGTCATGCCAACCATCATCGCTAATAGTAATACACCACCCACACCATGCCACATCATTGTGGGCATTGCCAGCATTCCCCAAGGACTTTTGATATCTGCTGGTGGGGCTGCTAATAACATTTCATAAAAACCTGCACCAACCGTGAAAAATGTAATCACAGATGCAGCAAAAATGTTGTACCAACCGACATCAAATAATTGAGAACGTTCAACCTTAATTCCCAAAAAATTGAATAGCCATTTTTCCAAAGGGAAGAACACACCTAAAATATCAAAGATAATGGCAATGATGAATAAACCTAATGTGAGGTGTACCAAATTAGGATGAATCGGAATGGCATAAGGTAAACCATTTGCACCCATTTGGTGACTAATTTGGTCTAATAATTCTGAGTTCATGGCAAGATTCCATCCTTTACCGCTTCCACAACAGGTACGGTATGTAAGCCATACACCCATACCAGTTCATCACCAAGATATACTTGAAAACCAACCAAGGCTGTTAATAAAACTGCCACAGCTATATAATGAAAAGGGAGTTTTTTCGGATTACGACTCCGCAAAACATAACGCCAAGCAGTAATAGCGGCAATAATACCTGAAAGTGACCAACCGATGAGAGTATGAATATTTAAAACTGATTTAGCGAGTTCGTAGGGTTTTGCTAAACCAGCCTCAAATTGACCAAAAATAATTGCCACAAAAATAGCTACAGTGGCAATACACATATTCCACCAACTCACCTCAAACAAAGTAGTTTTACCAGTTACATAACCAGCGAAATCACAAAAAACAGAAAATAGCACCATCGCAATTACAAAGTGAACCACGATAGGATGTAAAGGATCTGGATATGGTAAATTATGCTCATTCAATGAAGTGAAAAAATCCAGCATTAAATTCTCCTAGACTGATTTACTACTCCTTAGCCAAACTTAAATAATTGCTAGATACTCACTCACTGATACCAAAAAGTTATTTGATAAATCTGGTGTGAGTTTGCTGCAATGTATAACCGTCAAGTGATTTCTTCATAGTCACAACAGTAATTATGGATGTAGCTAAACTAAATCACTGTGAGAGGTTGAATTTACTAGACGTAAATTTTTATGAATTGTCAAAAAAACTAAAAGCAGAACTTCTAGAATTAACGAGAGAGCCAAAAGCAGATTTTGATCTTGGCTCTATTACAATATTTTTAAATCAAAACCAAATATTTTTATGTTTATTGATGTACAATAAAAAATTATCACTTTGTGATTTAAAAAACCGAAATATATAGTTTTTATAGTAGGTAGGATGAAAATGAAGCTGGATAGAATAATATTTTAAGAATAATTGAACGCAGATAAACGCAGATAAACGCAGATAAAGAGGGATGAATTAATGAATTTTATGATTCTGTGCAACATTTTTTCTTTGCGTCTTTGCTCCTTAGCGCCTCTGCGCGAAACAAAAATATATTTCACTTACCTGATATCTGCATTCATACCCACCAAATCCCCAAATCCCTAATTAACCTTGATAGGGGTTATCGAGTCTATCCACAGAAACATTAACCGACAATGGTAAACGACCGGGATTTAACCGGGGTTCAGCCGCATAACCTACAGGTACTAAAACAGCAATAGCGATATCAGGATCATTCTCAGCCCCAATTATAGCTTTTACCTGTTCTTCAATCCAACCATTCATAAAGCAGGTGGATAAACCCAAGCTTTCAGCTGCTAATACTAAATTTGTAGCAGCTATCATGGCATCTTTAATGGCGTATTCCCGGCGCTTGTCTCCTAACTTTTCTTGAAATTGGGGAATTGCATTTCTAAAATAATTCACAGTTCCCTCATTCCAAGCCCCAGTGGCTGCACCTTGCTCTAAAATGGGTGTGATATCTTTTTCTCCCGCAGCAGCGTCAGCAGCAAAAACAAAGGTAACAGGCGCTTGGATAATTTGCTTTTGATTCCAAGAAGCAGCACATAACGCTGCTTTTTGAGCTTCGTCTTGAACTAAAACGATTCTCCACGATTGGACGTTAAAACTACTGGGTGCAGCTACGGTTAATTCTACCAGTTGCTTGAGCAATTCTGGGGAGATGGGGTCTGGTTTGAAGGTTTTGATGGAACGACGTTGTACTATGGCGCTGGGTACGTCTAATGCTGGGATTTGGGTGTTTGCAGTCACGCTATTCTCCTCTGTTTTATCCTATCCGCTTAGGGTAACGCTTTTTTGTACGCAGTTCGTTGGTTATTGATTAATTTTTTTTCTCACGCAGAGGCGCGGAGGCACGGAGGAGGTAAATACGGAGTTTTAATCCTTTGTAGGGAGATTTATTACAGAAATTCCCAGTGTTTTTAACTATGATTTTGCAGCAATATACTTGTCTAAGGTAGCAGATAATGTAGTTTTAGGAACAGCACCAACAACTGTTTTGACTTGTCGTCCCCCTTTAAACACCATCAATGTAGGAATACTGCGAATTCCGTAATGACTAGCAACGGTGGGATTTTGATCAGTATTCAGTTTTACTACTTTTATCTGTCCTTCGTATTCCGCAGCTACTTCTTCCACTACAGGAGTCAGCATTTTACAAGGACCACACCAAGGGGCCCAAAAATCAACTAAAACCGGAGTTGTACTTTCTAATACTTCTTGCTTAAATGTGGCTTCGGTGACATTGGTAATTGATGACATAAATTGTCTGCCTAGATTTAAAGTCAATAATTCAATAATATCTAATCAATAGGCGTGAAAATATGTTGATAAGTTTAATTTTGCTAAGTTTCTTGAATTGTTAATTTTGTCCTGCGGTATCAGAATTTTGATCAGCACCACAATGATGACAATAAGGTAATTCTTTATAAGTCAAATTATGACAGTTATGGCATTCAACATATTGATAATAACCGCAGTGGGGACAGTGGCTATCTTGAGGACGAATTTTTTTAGCACACCGAATACATTGTGATTTTTGAATTCTGTTAACTGCTTGAATTTTAGGATTAAATACAACGGTTTGAAAGAATTTAATTATGCCAAAACCAACTAAAGGAATTAGCAGAATATAAGCGTAACTAATTAGGAAAATTAATCCACCAAACAGGGAACTAATAACATCAAATAAGAATTGAAATATTATACCAATTTGCAGAAATTCAAATATTTTCAGAATTAACGGAATTAAAAATATAACTAATAAATGCCAGCTAATTAATGCTATTAATCCATATCCTCTGCGCTGGCTGAAGTTATTAACTAATAAGGCAATGAGAATTAACGGGAGTAAAAAGATAGCCTGAAATACTAATTGAATGCTGGGATACCAAAATGATGCGTCTTTATAACCTTTTTCAACTTGATTAAATTTAGTTTCCTCTTTGAGAAAAGACAGAAAATTAATACTTTCAGGTTTTGTCAGCAGTTGATTTTGCAGGTTAGCAATTTCCTGTTTCAATGTGGAAATCTTCTCGCTATTTTGTGCTAATTCCTGTTTAGCTTTTTCTGCGCGAACCTGATTAATGGAATTACCTGAAGACTGACCAGCAATTTTTTCTAATAAGCTTGAATCATATTGTTGACGAATAGTATTATTTGCTTGTTCAAGACGACTAATTTTATCCTGGGTCTGATTTATTGTGGTGAGAATTTTCTGATTTTGCGGATTATTCAGTTTATCTTTAGATTCACCGTAGTTTAAACATATTTCGGAAACTTTACCTAAATGTCCAGCTTCTGCATCTTGATATCCTTGTCTAATTCTTTGCTCATTGCTACCGTAAGGTAACGAACTCCTGAGAAATTCATAATCTTTATTTTTGGTAGTTTGGGTTTTGTAATTATCCCATTCCGAATAACATGGATAAGCTTGATTCGGGCTAAGATGCCATTCACTAATATTATTTAAACCTGTAAAAACATTAATTAAAATAAAAATATCAACTAAAATAATGACAACTAAACTCACTTTATTTAGTGGTTCGTTATTGACGGTTCGAGAGTTATTAAAAAACCGACTTGAAAGCCGACGGATTCGAGTAAACATATAAACAGGATTCCGAATAGTTACGACTGAAATTAATTTACCATTTTCCTATGACTTTAGTGTTTTTTTTGTTAAGTTTTATATCGTTATTAAGTAGTTAGTTCTATTTTTTGTGGGTAAGTTAAATATTTTTTTCTCACGCAAAGACGCAGAGGCGCAAAGGAAGAGAGAAGGAGATAATGGAACCGACGGATTTAGATCCCCGACTTCTTTGAATGATCTTCATTATTTACAAAAAATTTAATTCAGAAGTCGGGGATCTTTCTTAACTGGCTTAACTTATATTCATTATTTGTTAATTTCAACGTTAGGATTAATCTTGATAGCCTGAGTGTAATCTTCTATTGCACCCTGCTTATCTCCTAAATAATAACGGGCTATTGCTCTGTCAAAATAAGCATCTTCATTATTTGGTTTCAGTTGCAATACTTGAGTATAATAATCAAAAGCACCTTGATCATCTTTTTTCTCAAGACACTCATTACCCAAACGGATATATTCGTCAACTTCAGAAGATGTCAAACTTTCTAAATAGCTGCGTAAACCCCCAGAATAAAGCAATTTATCTATTCCTATAGCATCAGTAGAGGTAATCATATTAGTTGGTAAAAATCCCGCCAAAATTAGATTGTATTCAGCCTGAGCCTCGCTGACTTCCTCTTGAATTAAAATACAAACTAGAACAGCATTTTTTTCAATTTCTTCTCGACTAATTGACCATTTAATTTCATCAAAATTGCCATTCCGGGCTTTAACCTGAATACCAACTGATGAATCAGAAGTTAAGGTAAAATCAACTTTTCCATCACCACCAACGCGCTTTTCATAGTCAACTTCTGTGACAAAATCAGCTAAACGGGATTTTACAACTTCCTCACCCAACTTCCCCTTCATGTTATTAATAAAGTAATTTTTGGGGTCGGTTGGTTTATATTTTTTCACCATCTCCCAGCAAAAATCCCGTAATTGGTCTAACCTTTGACCAGAAATGATAGTTAATTCACTATGCTGGCCTTTTTCGTCACAATGGAGTAATTTAGCAGATTTAAGTCTTTGAATAAAATCAGTCTGTTGTGCCTTGAGTGGTGTTGTCCAGTCCATATTGGTTTAAATTTGCTCTACTGTGACAAGGTATATAATTTCATTATTCCCCATCAAGAGGCAAAAATTCCATCTCTCAAACTCTTCCTTTGCGCCTGGAGCGTCTCTGCGTGAGACCATTGGTGTCAACTTAACGTAAAACCCATAGCCCGCCTGGGAATTAATTCCCAGTCTAATAGCAAAAGTCATCTGAAGATGACTAAGAATTGTCTAAATCCTCAGTTTACTTTAGTAAACTTTAGCTATTAGCCCGGAAATTCATTTCTGGGCGGGTGTGGAAGCCAAACAAATAAGGTAACTAATGGCGCGAAACAAATTCCTACTTTGATTCCTGCGCTTCCGTAGGCTGGGTAATAGCTTGACAATACCCAATCAGAGTATTAATGCGTTCCTCAATAGTTTTCAACCTAGTTTGTGATGTTGTTAATTGCTTTGCCCCTTGGAGAAACATCATATCTACTTCCAAGAGTCGTAACTGCTTATTTATTTCCGTTTTATAGGATTGCTCCCGCGAATTAGCATCAACCAAAGGCACAATTTGCTGGATAAAAAATCCCTGCAACTGGGCTAAATTCTGCTTTAATTTCTGTAAATTAAGTTTACCTGCCGTTACATTAGCTCGAAACTCATCTAGAAATGTTGCCAATTCCTGATATTTATCACAATTAAAAGACATCTGTTGCTAGTTAAGATAGTATTAATGTCAAGAAAATTTTCTTATATCCCCAAACTTTCCCTTCTTCCTGTTCAAAACCACAAGTCTCAAATCTTACTTTGAGGCTTGATTTGCCGTCAATAGGTTTTTTATTATGTTTGAACAAAACCTGCAATGGATGATGATTATAAGCCATTAGGGCATCATCTCTAAGCCTTTAGTCCACAGCATCTATTTTATAGGCGTGCTGTCTATTCTGCTTTTCTCCCAACCTATCCACAAATTACCTTTTTAATTTTATGAGTAGTGTAGCTGTCAAACCCCCTGTTGATGTTGTTCTCCCAGACTGGCTTAACAAATGTTTAATCGAACCACCAGCACCGATACTTACGGAGGAAGAAGACCGAACGTATAACGGTAATGCCTTAATTTGTCGGGCTTTTCAGTTTGCATACGAACTGCATGGGGGTCAAATTCGGAAATCAGGAGAACCGTATATTGCCCATCCTGTTGCTGTAGCGGAAATACTCCGTGAATTAGGTGGTAGTCCGGCTATGATAGCAGCCGGTTTACTCCATGATGTAGTTGAAGATACAGAAGTTACAAGTGAAGATATAGAAGCCCGGTTTGGACCAGAAGTGCGGCTATTGGTAGAAGGTGTTACCAAACTGTCGAAAATAAATTTTACTAGCAAAACCGAAAGTCAAGCGGAAAATTTCCGGCGAATGTTTTTGGCTATGGCGCAAGATATTCGCGTAATTGTGGTAAAACTGGCAGACCGTTTGCATAATATGCGAACCCTTCAATATATGTCCGAAGCTAGTCGTCAACGCAGCGCCCAGGAAACACGAGATATTTTCGCACCTTTGGCGAATCGCTTAGGGATTTGGCAAATTAAATGGGAGTTAGAAGATTTAGCATTTAAATATTTAGAACCAGAAGCTTATCGAGAAACTCAGCAATGTGTCGCGGAAAAACGCACGGCACGGGAAGAAAAATTACTCAAAGCTACGGATACTTTGCGCCGTCGGTTACTCAAAGCTGGTGTTAATTGTCTGGAAATTAGTGGTCGTCCTAAACACCTTTATAGCATTTATCAAAAAATGCAGCGGCAGCAAAAGGAATTTCATGAAATTTACGATTTGGCAGCACTGCGAATTATTGTTCAAACCAATGAAGAATGTTATCGGGCTTTGGCAGTGGTTCATGATTCTTTTCGTCCCATTCCTGGTAGATTTAAAGATTACATTGGCTTGCCTAAACCAAACCATTATCAGTCTTTGCATACCGGAGTAATTGGCTTGACTGGCCGCCCGTTGGAAGTACAAATTCGGACTTTGGAAATGCACCATATCGCGGAATATGGTATTGCTGCCCATTGGAAGTATAAGGAAACTGGGGGTTCTGAAAATACTCCTGTGACCAGCACTGATGAAAAATTTACTTGGTTACGGCAGTTGCTAGATTGGCAAAGTGATTTAAAGGATGCTCAGGAATACTTAGATAGTGTTAAAGACAATCTATTTGAAGATGACGTTTATGTCTTCACCCCAAAGGGGGATGTTGTTCCTTTAAGTCCCGGTTCTACAAGTATAGATTTTGCCTACCGGATTCATACGGAAGTGGGAAACCACTGTGCGGGGGCGCGAGTCAATGGGCGAATTGTGCCTTTGTCAACACGACTGCATAATGGCGATATTGTAGATATTATTACCCAAAAGAATAGTCATCCTAGTTTGGACTGGTTAAATTTTGTTAGCACTTCGGCTGCGAAGTATAGAATTAAACAGTGGTACAAGCGATCGCGCCGGGAAGAAAATGTTGCTAGGGGACGGGATTTATTAGAGAAGGAATTGGGGAAAACTGGTTTTGAGAATTTGCTCAAATCAGACGCTATGCAAACTGTGGCGGAAAAATGTAATTATCACAGTGTGGAAGATTTACTCGCCGGTTTGGGTTATGGGGAAATTACCTCAAACTTAGCACTGAACCGGTGGCGGGAAATTGTCAAAGCTAGACAACCTGTAAGTGATGTTGTTCCATTTATTCCCAAAGAACCAACGCCAAAAACTTCACGGGATATGTTAACCACTAGTTCCCGTGCTAGTGATTCCCCAATTATTGGTATGGAGGGTTTGGTTCATCATATCGCTGGCTGTTGTACTCCCATTCCTGGGGAAGCGATTGTGGGTGTAGTGACGCGAGGAAGGGGAATTTCTATTCATCGCCAAGGCTGTCATAATGTAGATCCTGTTGAGTATGAGCGTTTAGTCCCAGTCCGCTGGAATTTAGCTATGGAAAACCGCAGTCGTACTCATACTTATCCTATTAATATACAAATTGAGGCTATGGATAGGGTGGGAGTATTAAAAGATGTTTTGTCACGTTTGAGTGACCAGGGGATCAATGTCCGTCATGCTCAAGTGAAAACTTCTTTGGGACAACCCGCTTTGATGAATTTGGGTATTGATGTCCGCGATTGTTCTCAGTTGGAACATTTATTTGTGCAACTTAAGAAAATGAGTGATATTCTCAATATTCGTCGGGTTTGTGAGGTTGAGGACTGCGGTTAGTGGGGTTTACAGCTATTTTCATGGTCTCACGCAAAGGCGCAAAGGCGCAAAGGAAGAAAATATATGAAAATGGCTGTAATTTAAAGGTTTTAGACGATTTCATTTAAGGTTTGCAGAAGTTGATCAATTTCTGCGGCTGTGTTGTAGTGGGCTAGTCCTATGCGTAATAAGCCACCTGATGTTTCTACGTCTAGTTTTTCGGTGAGGTTAACTGCGTAGAAGTTGCCGTACCAAGCAAATATTCCCTGTTCTCCTAATATTTTGGCGATTGTTTCTGGTGTTTTTCCTTCTATGCGAATAGAGACGGTTGGTGTCCGCCATGTAAATTGGCTGGGTTCGGTAATACCATAAAGGCTTAAACCGGGGATTTTTAATAATCCGGAAATTAGCTTTTTGCTTAATTCTCTTTCATATTGTTGAATGGCTGACATTGCTGCTATTAAAGCTGCTCGCCGACTATGATAAGCTGATACTAATTCATGATTCTCTTGTTCTGGTGCAGTCAAAAATCGAGGACAATGGAAGGTAGTTAAACCTTCTCTGTCGGCTTCTATTAAGGAGGAAAGTAATTCATTGTCTAGAGTTGGGGAAACATGACAACCTAATTTTGTTAAATAATTAATTGCTGCTACTAATCCGGCTAAACCTTCATGATTTAATGTTCCTGTTTCCCATCTGGAAGGGACTTCTTCTGATGCGGGTTTAACTTTATAGGGGGAAAATTTGCTTAAATGTTCTCTTTTTCCGTAGAGGATTCCTAAATGGGGGGCAAAGAATTTATAGGCGGAACAGGCGAGAAAATCACAGTCTAAATGATGAACATTTATCGGTGCATGGGGGGCATAATGAACGGCATCAACATATACTAAAGCCCCGAATTTATGGGCGAGTTTGACTATTTTAGCAATATCATTAATTGTGCCAACGGCGTTGGAAGCGTAAGTTACTGCTACTAGTTTGGTGCGGGAATTTATCTTTTTTTCTAAATCGTTTAAATCTAAAGTACAGTCGGCGATATTAATATCAACAGTCCGAATAATGACACCTTTTTCTTCTAAAGCATACCAGGGAGAAATGTTGGCAGCATGGTCTAAGTCTGTAACAATTATTTCATCACCTGGTTGTAGTTCTCTACCAATAGCGCGACTCACGGAGAAGGTGAGGGTGGTCATATTTGCGCCAAATACTACTTCATCATTATCGCATCCTAGGAAATCAGCGATCGCCGACCTGGCAGAAATAATCAAGGCATCGGTTCGCATACTGGTAGTAAAAGCACCGTGAGCATTGGCATTTGATCTAACTAAATAATCACTAATTGCGTCTAATACTCCACCGGGTACTTGTGTGCCACCGGGTCCATCAAAGAAAATTGCTGGTTTTCCGTTGATTGTTTGTGTGAGTGCGGGAAACTGGGAACGAATCCATTTTATGTCTAAAGATTCCATGATTTTTCCTCTTTTTTATGATTTTTGTTTCGCGCAGAGACGCTAAGGAGCAAAGACGCAAAGGAAATACAATAACTCATATTCTAGTCTAAGATTCAATTTTGTTGTCTAGGAAAAGCAACATTATTTAAAAGGTTAATAGGGTTGATATTTTTTAGTAATTGCATTTGTTGTTGATTTTTAACTAATAATGCCCCCGCAAATCCTAGTGAGTTGACAGAAATTTTCTCAAATTCTTCTTGTTTGCGGGGGATAATTAACATCCATTCTCGCGTAAATAAAAGATTATATGCTCCTGATTGCATATTATTTTCTAGAGGTTTGATTCCCACAGTTCGCAATAAAGTATGATATTTTTCTAAGGTTACTTCTGCACTTTCTCCCATTTTAAGAGTAGTGAAAGCGTGTAAAAAGGGAAATTCTGGAATAGTTCCCAGATCATTTTCTAATTTTGCTGTTTTCAAAAGTGGTGAAATGGGAATATCTGTTTCTGTAAAAGGAACAATTTGCAAATGTTTATGTGGTTGACTCGCACCGGCAAGTTTACCACCATTATAAAATACTAACCCATTAAATTCTGCTAAACAAGCCCATACTGCTGTTAAGTCTTCTAGGGTAAGTAGGCTTTCCTGTGGTTCAAAAGCGCGGGTGATTATTAATAAGTGATAATCAACAACATTGAATTTATTTAAAATACAAACATGAGTATTAGAGATATCTGTGACAAATAAATCTTCTTCGTAGGGTAAAAAAGGATTAAATTCTTTACCAGTTTTAGTAGCCTCTTGATCTTTTTTAGCCTTATCAGCGTTTTTGCGGTTGATATTTTCTAAAATTCTGATAACAAACTTGATTCCATCTTTTTCAAAAATTTCCAACTCTGTGGGAATAGATTTTAAAGCTCCAGATTTTAAAGCGAGTTCGGTGGTTTTTTTAAGACTTGTCCATAATGTGCCGGGTTTCAGTCGAATTTCTTGCTGGTGCATATTTTATAGGAGATAACTAACAATTTTATATCATAAATTGGTTGGGTAAAATTAATAATTTTTGGTAATATTGGATTTCTATATAGTATAATTGAAATCAGCAAATTATCACCATTCAAGAGGTGAATCATGGTTCAAACCTTAACCAAATCAGTCAGCTTTGAGGAGTTTATCCAATCCTATCCAGAAACAGGAACACGTTATGAATTACACAATGGAGAAATTGTAGAAATGAACCCACCAGGAGGAGATCATGAAGAAATTATCGGATTTTTATTGGAGGAAATAGTTACAGAATATAAAAAACTTAAACTTCCTTATTTTATCCCCAAAACAGCTTTAATTAAAACACCTAATAGTTTATCAGCTTATGCACCTGATTTATTATTATTGAATAGAAATAACTTACCTAATGAACCTTTGTGGAAAAAAGAGTCAACTATTACTCAAGCTGCTTCAGTTCCTTTAGTGATAGAAATTGTTAGCAGTAATTGGCAAACAGATTATACTCATAAAACCAACGATTATGAATCAATGGGTATTTCTGAATATTGGATAGTTGATTATGGTGCTTTCGGTGGTAAAAGATTTATTGGTAATCCTAAACAACCGACTATTTCTATTTATTCTTTAGTTGATGATGAATACATAGTTAATCAATTTAGAGGTAATGATTTAATTATATCGCCATTATTTCCAGAACTCAAATTAACACTTTCACAAATTTTACAAAATATATAAATACTGTAAGCGTCAGATACCCGACTTGTTTAAGAAGCCGGGTATCTGATCTGATCTAAGAACAATATAAAGTATCTCTTGTATCCCTTTTTGTCACGGGATTAGTACCTTTTGCCAACTTACATAGTTTCTTTTGTTCATCTTGACGCAGTAGTACATCGGTAAAATCTGCACCATCTATTATAGCACCATCAAATCTGGCGTTAGCGGCAAATGCTCCTTCTAATATGGCGTTGGTTAAGTCGGCTTTAATCAATCGCGCTGAATCTAATGTAGTATTAGTTAGGTTTGCTCCCTGTAAATTTGCTGATTCTAAATTGGCGGCGAAGAAACTCACACCACTTAAATTAGAGTTACTAAAATTACTGTAACGAAGATTTGATTTAGTAAAACTGGAGTCTGTTAAATCACGTCCAGAAAAATCAGCACTGATCAGAATTTCTTTGTTATATTCCAGTGCTACAGCAGTAGGGACAAAACTTGCTAAAGCTGTGGTGGAAATGATTGCCCAAAGTAATAAACTGAGTATGCTTATCCAATTGCGATGTTTAGTATTCATGGTATTGTTAATTAATGGCTAATCCTTCTCCATTTAATTATGCAGATATTGGTAACATAGGTGAAGACCTGGTAGCCAAATGGTTACAATCTACAGGTTGGGAAGTTTTGCAGCGGCACTTTTGGTGTCGTTGGGGAGAAATTGATATTATCGCTCAATATCAAGACACAATGCTGGCATTTGTTGAAGTGAAAACCCGCAGTTCTGGTAATTGGGATGAAGGGGGAAAAAATGCCATTACTCCCCAAAAACAAGCAAAAATTTGGCGGACGGCGGAAATATTTTTAGCTGAATATCCACAAAAAGCTGATTATGCTTGTCGCTTTGATGTAGCACTGGTTCACTATCAACCAGAAACTAGAAAAATTATTGGGGACAAATTTTTAGAGCGTTTATCTATATCTGGATATGAGTTTAAACTGCAACAATACATTGAGGCAGCTTTTGATAAGTAATAACTGCTATGGCGAAATTATTTTTACTTTGCGATACTTAATTTAGAACTGTTTAAGCGAGTGTTTCTGGACAATATCCTAAACCTCGAACAAACTGTTGTCTAAATGCTTCAATTTCTTCCCTTTCCGGGCTACCATGAGAAACAACTGCTACTTGGTAACGACGCATTACGTCTACGGGTGTTTGTCCGGCTTCTAAACTCCAAAACGCCATTTGGACTCTCATTGGTGGTTGATAGCTAATTCCCAATTCACTCAAGAAAGCTCGAAAATCGCCGTCTTGTTGATCTGAGACTGTTTCTTTGAATTTAATTCTGACTACCCAACCATCAATTTGATGAATCACGCTCACAAAGGATAGGGGAAGTTGTGGTCTACCATGTAGGTATTGAACGATTCTCAGGGTGAGGGTGGCATTGCCTAGATAGTATAAGTATTCCATCATCATGTTATGGGATTAAATTTAGTTCTACCTATCTATCTTCGTTAATGGGGTGGAGTTCCCGGTAGGGTAAAAGCACCCGTTCTTTTATGGGGAGATTTACCCAATCTGGGCAGAAGGCAGAAGGCAGGGGGCAGGGAGAAATAATTTTCCCAATTACCAATTACTCAATTACTCAATTAATATGAAGCAAAAAATACTACAAGCAGAATCACAAGATATCAATTTAGATTGTTCGTTGTCTGGTTATGAATACGAACTTCCACCGGGACGAATTGCCCAAAACCCTGCTGTTCCTAGAGATAGTTCTAAGTTATTGGTGGTAAATTCTCCTGAAACCGCTAAGACTATACCACCACTACATCACATTTTCCGTAATTTGCCGGAACTGTTAAAGCCGGGAGATTTGCTAGTGATGAATAATACTAAAGTTATTCCCGCTCGGTTGTATGGCTATACGTCTACGAGTGGGAGTGTGGAGGTGTTACTGGTAGAGGAACGGCGACATAATTGCTGGTTGGCTTTGGTGAAGCCAGGAAAGCGGTTTAAGATAGGCAATGAAATTATTTTTACATCGGGGGAACAGGGAAATAAACAAACATTAAAGGCAACAGTGGTTGAGTCAGATTCGGAAACTGGGGGGCGATTATTACAGTTTGAGTTACCGGAGCAAGTTCCTTTATTGCAGGTGTTGGGGACATTTGGACAAATTCCTCTACCACCTTATATCACGGCTTCTACGGCTGCTGATGAACAGTATCAAACAGTGTATGCGGCTGAAGAAGGAGCGATCGCCGCCCCAACAGCAGGATTACATTTTACACCGGAATTACTAGAAAAATTGCGTAGTTGTGGCATTAATCAGGCTTTTATTACTCTTCATGTTGGTATCGGTACTTTCCGCCCAGTAGAAGTAAAAGATGTTACTACCCATGCCATGCACGAAGAATGGATTGAAGTTCCTGCTGATACCGTTGAGCAAATTCGGGCTACTCAGGCTGCTGGGGGGCGAATTATTGCGGTGGGAACAACAGCGGTAAGGGCTTTGGAGGGTGCAGCACAATTGGGAGATTTACAGCCATTTGTGGGGAAGACAAATTTGTTTATTTATCCTGGGTATAAATGGCAGGTTGTGGAGGGTTTAATCACCAATTTCCATTTACCCCGTTCTAGTTTATTGATGCTGGTTAGTGCTTTGATTGGTAGAGAAAGATTGTTGGATCTTTATCAAGAAGCAATTACTTCTGAATACCGCTTTTATTCTTTTGGTGATGCCATGCTGATATTACCAGAAGGGAAAAGCATTAAATTATGAATTTTTGATGGATCATCTAATTTAGATTAGATTCAGTATGACTTTTTACTTTTCGTTACATATTACTCTTCGAGAAGCCGCTCCGCGTCTACGGTTTTTTTCCGTTCACCTACTTAATTGAAAAAATTATTATTCCCTGTTCCCTGTTCCCTATTCCCTGTTCCCTGTTCTCTATATTGGTAAACGATTTATATCTTTATTGCAACCAATTACTACCATTGCAGAACCTCTTTCTAAACGTTTAGTTGGTTCGGGATTAATGATAAATTTACTATCATGACTGACAGCTAACATATTTAAACCATAGCGGTTACGAAGTTGAAGTTCAGCAATGGTTTTTCCATGAAATTCATCAGGAACAATTAATTCAACAATACTATTATCTGGGTCAAGATCAAATCTTTCTAAAATTCCCGGTTTAGTAAGTGTGCGTGCTAAAGCACAACCGGCTTCATATTCAGGAAATACTACATGATCTGCTCCCACTCGTTGTAATAATTTACGGTGAACTTCACTAGAGGCTTTTGCCACCACGTGAGGTACACCACCTTCTTTCACATTTAAAGTAGTAATAATACTTTCTTGAACGTAGTTACCAATGGCGACAATTACGGTATCAAATTCAAAAATTCCGGCTTCTTTTAGTGCTGCTGGTTCGGTTGAATCTAGTTGCAAAGCATGACCAACAATTTGTTCGTTCAAAGCTTCAGAAACTTGCTTTTCGTTCACATCTGTAGCCAATACTTGATAACCTAAATTATGCAGTGTTGAACAAACGGAACGACCAAAACGACCTAACCCAATTACAGCAAATTGGTGGTTATCTTTACGTAAACTGCGAAGAAATTTTAATGATGAAAGATTCATAATTGGTAATTGGTAATTGGTAATTGGTACACTAAATACGGAATGAATAATCCCTGTCCATAATGTAGTTGATTTTGATACTACTAAGTAAACCACCTAAATTAGCTATGCAAATAACTAACAGCGAAATCAAAGCTATGCGGGAATTAATGCCTGATTATACCCCCGGACTGGAAGCAATGGATCATTTAGAAAAGCACAATGGCGACATGGAAACGGCTTTTCAAGATTTATGGCAAGAAAAAAATGGTCAAGCTATGATGGGGGGAGATAAATCACTTTTACAAATCACCCTCAAAGCCTTGCGAAATGAACTTTGTGGTGATGACGGGTTTCGTGGTCAACTTAGAGAATATACCAGAAATCCGGGCAGTTCTCCTTTACTCACTGGTGTTATAGTTTCCTTGGTGGGTTTAGCTTCATCCAGTGGTTTACCTCTTGATCCTGCCATTGCGACCGTTATAGTTTTATATATCCTCAAAATAGGGGTCCATGTCTTTTGCGATTACACTGAACCCCCGGCTGCTAGTGGTGGAACTTTACCCCCAGCCAAATAGTTTATGATGTAGGGGCGGGGTTTCCCCGTCCTGGAAGGTTTGTACCCTCACATAACTTAATGCTTATGAATCCAATTATTTTAGATGACTTAGATCCAAATATTATCCAGTGGCTAAATTCTCGCGCTCAAAAGCATGGTCATTCTTTACAAGCTGAGGTAAAGTCTATTTTACAGCAATTAACAGTAGCCAAGACAAAAGAAGTTAAATTATTTGCAGATGATATAATTCAGCGCAAAGCAGATTTAATGTTGCAGCAAATTAAAATTCATTCTCAGTCTATAGATAAGAATATGACTGAATTAATGGAAAGTTCCACAGGAAATAATCAACAGAAATTATTAGAAATCAAAGCGAAACTCAAGGAATTGAAACCTGGAATTTCATTAGGTAATTTATCAATCAGGGAAGCTAGAGAATTAGGAAGATAATTTTACAGAAATTATAGAAGGAGTGATGATTTATGATTGAGAAATTTCAACTTTTATATTCTTTGTTGTCAGATTTATCCTACTAGATAACTGTAAAACCTCAATACCTACAACCTGATTTTGTTCATTAAAATCAAGCACAATTCCTGGATAAACTTCTTCTGATTCAATAATTTTTGATTCATCCAGACGCAAATATAAAGCATCTGCTTCTTCATCAATATGTACTTTCATAATTTATTCCTTTGGGTGCGATCAAAATAAACCGTGATAATTCGCCAAGGTTCTTTATTTAATTTATTACTACAACAAGCATATCGGGTAGGGGTTTAGCATTGCTAAACCCTTACATTTTACTCTGGTAATCCCTCTAAAATCTCCCTCGCAATATTCCCCCAATATTCCTCTTTATATTCATCATATATCTCTAACGCTTTTTGTAAATTCACCCTCGCTTCTGTATGATCTTCCTGTACTTTTGCCAGTGTGCCTAAACAGTGGTAAGTTAAGGCTTGAGAATATCTATCTCCAAATTCGATAAAGATTGCTAAAGCTTGTTGATAAAAGTCCCGTGCTTGGGCATATTCCCGCATTTCTTGGGCTACATATCCCAACTGGTGGTAGGTACTAGCTTGAGAATAGCGATCGCCAAATTCGATATAGATAGCTAAAGCTTGTTGAGAAAAGTCCCGTGCTTGGGCATATTCCCGCATTCCTTGGGCTACCATTCCCAAATTGTGGTAGACTTTAGCTTGTTCATAGCGATCGCCAAATTCGATTCTGATAGCTAAAGCTTGTTGATAAAAGTTCCTTGCTTGTGCATATTCCCCCATTTCGTGAGCTACTATTCCTAAATTGTGGTATGTTCCAGCTTGAGAATAGCGATCGCCAAATTCGATATAGATAGCTAAAGCTTGTTGAGAAAAGTCCCTCGCTTGTGCATATTCCCGCACTTCTTGGGCTACTATTCCCAATTGGTGGTAGGTACTAGCTTGAGAAAAGCGATCGCCAAAGTTGATTTTGATAGCTAAAGCTTCTTGATAAAAGTCCCGTGCTTGGACATATTCCCGCATTTCTTGGGATACTATTCCTAACTTTTGGTAGGTACTAGCTTGGTGATCATGATCATCTAACTCGTGAGCAATTTCTAAACACTGTTGATAATATTTTTTAGCTTCTGAAAATTGCCGTAAATTCAAATAAGTATTACCTAATTTCAACAAAGCATGACTTTCACCATCACGATTATTTAATTCCTGGGCTATATTTAAACTCTGTTGATAATAATCAATCGCTTTTTCAAACTTCCTTTCCTCAGCAAAAGCATCCCCAATTTTATTTAAAACCTGACGTTTAAAATTAACATCTGCTAATTTGTCAGCAATTTGTAAAGCCTCTGCTAAATATTCCCTAGCTGTTTTTGGTTGATGTTGACTAATATAAGCTGTTCCTAACTCCAATAAAATATTACTATACCTGCGTAAATTACCATCATTAGTTTGCTCACGGGTAGGCTTATATTCCATCAATAAACTTTGTAAAATCTCAATTCTTTCTTGCTTTTCCTGTGGTTCTATTCTGTCAATTTCTATATTAGATTCTAAAGTTTGAGTAATGGCATTTTCTCTAGTTTTTTCTAAAGTTTTAAATCTAAACACACCAGAACGCCAAGCCCAAAAATCAGGAGCAAATTTAGCTAAACGGTTGATAGCGTAATCTGGTAAAATAAATAATATAGGATAAGGGACAGTTTTTTTATACGCATCCCTGACAAAATTCAAATCTTGTAAAAATGGTGGATATTCACCAAACACACCAATAGATTTTTCTAAACCTTGAATAATTAATACTAACTTTTTATTTGCTTCTTTCTCAATATTCGCCAATCCCTGAATAATAGCATCACGCAAAAAGCGCAAATTAGGATCAGCAAATTTGAGAATTACAAATTGAATTTCCTCACATTGGGAATTTGTTTTTAATGCCTCAACTAATAATTCTCCATCAGGAGGAAAATTAATCTCAATAAATCCCAAAGTGAATTTTTCTGAAAAGTCAATAAACGTCAATAATTCCGCCAAAATATCTTGATTCAGGGCGACAAATTGCCCCAATTCGGCGTTAAAATCATGTTGTAATTTCTGCCAGTGCTTTTTGGAAGAATTCATTTTGCTTCACCACTGGGTTAGGATAATTCCATCTGTTATCGCCATTGTATTCTAAAACAGAAGTATTAAACAGCATTAACTGGCCAATATCATCTTTACTCACATCTTTGTTCAGGTAAACTTGCGCTAAAACTGGATAATGTTCTTCAGGAATAAATCTTTCAAAACTAAATTGTTGTTGTTTGACAGCATAAACAACGTCTTCAGCTTCAATCTTACTATGATTTTTAGTGCTGGCGCGTAAACAAGTAGCCCGCATCATTTGCATAATTTGACGCACATGACCACCACTGGCTTTAGCTAATTCTAGCAATTCTGCACGGGAATTAAACACAGCATTAACATCTACTCGTTTTTCAATTAAACTTGCTACTGTATCCAATCCAATTTGATTATAGTTTAAATCACGCACATTTCGATCAAATTGGTATATATTCACCATTGGCACAATGTGCGGTTCACCATCAAATAAAGCTAGAGGTTTTTTCGGTGAACAAAGAATAGAAATAGGAACTGTATAAATAATTGTACAATGCAGTTCTTGTAATTGGGCTGCATAGTCAAAAAATAAATGATCTGCAACCGCTGGGGGAACACGATCTAAGTTATCAAAAATAATTAATAGACCTTTATATTCTGGATATTTTTTTCTCAATTTACCATAAGCGTCATCTAGCAATAGATTGATATCTGCCTTGAGTCGAGAAATATCCTTTTCTAAAGTTTGGCGAATTGTAGTTTTTTGTTTATCAGAACCCTTGATTTGTGCCAATAATTTCACCATTAATTTCGCAATAAATGGCGCACCACCTTCTAAACTGGCTTCTGATTCCACACTGACGGATTTTTCTACACTTTCTTCATTTTCTTCTGTAATTTCCTTAAACCAATTCTCAAAACTATTTAATAATTTTTGTTCAAACTTTAACCCTAATTTCCGTAAAGTAAATTCAACTTGCTTAATTACAATTAAATATAAATCTGTATAGTTAGCATCATTAATATCTGTTTCTTCATTTACTTCTAAATAAATTACATGATAGTTTTGTTCCCATTGACTTTGAATCTTTTTTAATTCTGTACTTTTGCCTGAACCTCGATGTCCAGTAAATAAAATAGTGGTATAATCTCCAGATTCTTGAAAGTCTAAAATTGTGCTTACACCCTCAACGGCTGAAGATTTACGCACTGCTGATAAATCAACATAGTATTTTGAAATTTCCGCAGGTTCTAGTGGTCCTAAAGTGCAAGCATTATAAGCAGATTTTAGAGTATTTGCACGTTGAAAGTTAGGTTGATTCATAGATAAAGTTATAGACTCAACTTAAATTTTAGTTGATTATTGCCATTTTCGCTACCACCACCAGCAAGTTATACTAAACACGGGTGAGATTTAAACTTTTGCCAAATGACAAAGAACCCAGATGTGTAGGGGTAAAGCCAGAGCTAAACCCCTACGTTTAGAATCAAACAATCAAGCCGTTTTGAGTATAATAACTGGGGAATGTGGTATCTAATTTCCGTTCTTCCTGAGTTCGATATCAATTGGTAATTGGTGATTATCCAACAAGGAGATTTTCTTCGGGATAGTGGATTCTGCTAGGACGAGGATCACCTAATATAGATGACATTAATAATAAAACACCAACTCGACCAATATACATTGTGAGAATTAAAATTAATTTTGCTGCAATAGAAACAGTCCCTGTAATTCCTGTAGAAAGTCCGACTGTGCCAAAGGCTGATACTACTTCAAAAAGAATTTGAATAAAAGCCAATTTGGGGTCGGTAATACTAATTAAAACTGTGGCAACAATGACTGTAGCTAATGAACCAAACACCACCCCTACGGCTTTTAGAATTAAAGAAATGGCAATTTTGCGATTATATAATAATACCTCTTCTTTGCCTTGAAGAATTGCATTTGTACAACTGGTAAGCACTCGTAAAGTAGTTGTTTTGATTCCTCCTCCTGTACCTCCAGGACTTGCACCAATAAACATGAGCGCAATCATAATGAATAATCCCGCATTAGTCATTTTCCCAATATCAATACTATTAAAACCGGCGGTTCTGGTACTAACTGACTGAAACCAAGCGGCTAATATTTTATCAGATAAACTTAATTGTCCAAAGACACTATCGTTTCTGATTTCTACAAAGAGAATTGCAATTGTTCCTAACACTAATAATATTAAAGTTGTGCTAGTAGCAACTTTGAAATCTAGAGAGAATACTAAACAACTTGTTTTTTTGACTATGCGGTCACGTAACCACAAATACATATCCAAAATGACCTGATAACCAATACCTCCAAAGATAATTAAACAGCCAATTGTGATAATCACTAAAGGAGAAGATTGATAACCAATTAAATTATCTTTGAATAAACTAAATCCAGCATTATTCCAAGCACTAACACTATGAAAAATTGCTAACCAAGTTCCTTCTTGCCAACCTTTTTCGGGAACAAAGACTATCATTAATAAAAATACTCCCGTGAGTTCAAATAATAAGGTAGTCGCAATAATAGAACGGATAATTTGACTGCTACCACTCATGCCTGGACGGTCTAAAGCTTGTTGAATTGCTACTTTTTGTCTCAGGTCAAATTTTCTGCCAATTAATAACATTAAAAATGTGGTAGTTGTCATATAACCTAAACCACCAATTTGGGCTAATAAGGCAATAAACAACTGACCTAAAAACGAAAAATCAGTACCAGTATCTACCACTGCTAAACCTGTGACACAAACCGCCGAAGTTGAAGTAAATAGGGCAACAATGGGGTCGTTCCAATTACCATTACCAGTAGAGAAAGGCATTGTCAAGAGAATTGCTCCCAAGAGAATGACAGCGACAAAGCCCAAACAAATTGTCCGCGCAACAGTCATAAGTAATTAAAAATGAAAAATAAATAAACTTTGTGCAATTAGGCTATTTTGACATCTTACCAAGGTAGAATTAATGAGTTATTCCCAGGCAGAAAAATATCCCTATCTAATTAAAAACATAGATGGTAGCCTAAGAATAAGTTTTTTTCAATTTCCTGTCATCTTTTAATTATTAAATTCATGAGTCAAATACTTTACAAACAAATTCAGGAATTTTACGATGCTTCTTCCAGTCTGTGGGAACAGATTTGGGGAGAACATATGCACCACGGTTATTATGGTGTAGATGGTAAACAGGTAAAGGAACGCCGTCAGGCACAAATTGATTTAATTGAAGAGTTGCTAAAATGGGCAGATGTTAAAGGTGCTGAAAATATCCTTGATGTCGGCTGTGGAATTGGTGGTAGTTCTTTATACTTGGCTGATAAGTTTGGGGCCAATGCTACGGGAATTACATTGAGTCCTGTACAAGCTGCTAGAGCCACCGAAAGGTCTTTGGCAATGAGTTTGAGTCAAAAGACTAGATTCATGGTTGCCAATGCCCAAGAAATGCCCTTTGATGATAATTCTTTTGATTTGGTGTGGTCACTGGAAAGCGGTGAACATATGCCAGATAAAACTAAGTTTTTACAAGAATGTTATCGCGTGTTAAAGCCCGGTGGGACTTTGATTATGGTGACATGGTGTCATCGGAATACGGATAAGTCACCACTAACAACGGATGAGCAAAAGCACTTAGAGGATATTTATCGAGTCTATTGTTTACCTTATGTGATTTCTTTAGCGGAGTATGAAGCGATCGCTTGGCAATTACCATTAAATAATATTCGCACGGCTGATTGGTCAACCGCAGTTGCACCTTTTTGGAATGTTGTCATTGATTCAGCGTTTACACCCCAAGCATTTATCGGTTTATTAATGGCTGGTTGGACTACAATTCAGGGGGCATTATCTTTAGGTTTAATGCGTCGAGGTTATGAAACTGGATTAGTTAGATTTGGATTATTACGCGGGACAAAATAAGTCCAATTCTGTTTAAAGATGTACTCAATTTAAGGATAAACGAACCACAGAGGCACAGAGGACACAGAGAAGAAAAAGATAAGGTTAGGAAATTCGGCGCAGTTTCATAAAGAAATGGTATAAGTTCAATTCCTTTAGGTGCTTACGAACAAAAAAGAGCAAAAAATGAATCAATTTTATAAACAAAGTTCTGCTATTTTTCCAGGAAGTTGGTTTTATTCTTTTTGGAAGTTTTCCCGTCCCCATACAATTATGGGAACAACTTTGAGTGTTTTGGGTTTATATTTAATTACCCTGGGTGTCACTTCGACAAAGTTTTCTGGTTTGCATATTAGTCAAATTTTAGCAACATGGATTGCTTGTATCTGTGGCAATATTTATATTGTTGGTTTGAATCAATTGGAAGATATTGACATTGATAAAATCAATAAACCAGATTTACCTTTAGCGTCGGGAGAATTTACCAGGGGACAAGGACAATTAATTGTTATTATTACTGGTATTGTGGCTTTGGCTTTAGCATGGCTAACGGGACCATTTTTAATGGGTATGGTAACGATAAGTTTAGCAATTGGTACGGCTTATTCTTTACCACCAATTCGGTTGAAACAGTTTCCATTTTGGGCTGCTTTGTGTATTTTTTCGGTGCGGGGAACGATTGTTAATTTAGGTTTATTTTTGCATTTTAGTTGGGTATTGCAAAGAAGCCAAGGGATTCCGGGTGCAGTTTGGGCTTTAACGGTGTTTATCTTGGTATTTACATTTGCGATCGCTATTTTCAAAGATATTCCTGATATGGAAGGAGATAGATTTTATAATATCACAACTTTCACCCTCCAACTCGGACAACAAAAAGTATTTAGTCTCGCACTTTGGGTATTAACAATCTGTTATGGAGGTATGATTTTAGTAGCTTTATTCAATCTTGCGGAAGTTAACACTATCTTCATCTTAATCACTCATACAGTAGCTTTAATTGTGATGTGGTGGCAAGGTGCTGGAGTTGATTTACAAGACAAACAAGCCATTACTAATTTCTATCAATTTATCTGGAAATTGTTTTTCATTGAATATCTAATTTTTCCTGTTTCCTGTTTATTAGCTTAAACTCATGTTAGCAACATTTCCTACTGCCAATATTATCGCCATTTCCGTAGTCATTTTTGGTCTTGCCATTCTTGGTTATTTAAGTATCAAAACATTGATTACTTCTAATTTATTTCAAAAAGGCATCAATTTTTATCAAGCTAAAGATTTTGAAAATGCTGAAATAGCTTTGAGAAAAGTCATTGCTATCAACTCTACCAATGATATGGTACGTTTGCTGTTAGGAGATATTTTAAATCAGAAGGGACAAATTGCTGAAGCAAAAGCGTTATTTTGTGGAGTAATTGATAGTAGTCCCAAAAATCCTGATGCTTATTTACGTTTAGCGAATATTCTCATGCAGGAACAACAGGAAGTAGAAGCGAAAAGTAATTTAGTTCAAGCAAAGGAATTATTGCAAAAACAGCGTCAACCAGAAAGGGCTAAAAAGGTTAGTGTTTTGTTAGATAAAATGTCTAAACTGTGATTTTTAGGATTTTGATGATTTTTGGGATTATTGATGTTAAATTAATAGTCCATTTGCTTCTTTTATCACTTGAGAGATTTCAGGTTTATCAGAAGCAGATAATTATAATCACATTTTGACTATCCTTATCCATCCGATTTTTGATGAGGGATACAGTTATGCTCATTGGTGTCAACTTAACGCAAAATCTTCATCCCGCAAGAAACTCAAGTTCCTTGCTAATAGCGAAAGTCATCTAAAAGATGACTAAATACTAGGAAAATTCATTAGTCCGTTTTAACGGACTTGAGCTATGAGACAGGGAATTTATTCCCTGACGGGTGTGGAAGCCAAACAAATAAGCCATCTGTAACCTAAGTTGACACCAATGAGTTATGCTATATCCCTACTTGTTGTTATTCCTAATCACGAGGGGCATTGAAAGCTTCCCAAGCAGCCTTAGCAGCATTTTGGAATCTGTCGCTCAAATCTGTGACATCCTTATGCAGTAAGTTCCAATTATGCTCCAATTCTTCTTGAATTTTAGCCCAAGAATATTCTAAGCGGTCTCTTTCGATCAGTTTGTCTTTTTCAATAGCTTCTCGTACCTGACGCACAGCATTTAAATAGGTTTCACGGGTAATAGTTCCAGCCGATTCAGCTTCAGCTTGGGCGCGGTTTTTAATCGCCTCTAATAATGCTGTAGTTTCCTGCTTAACTTCATCTATTTCCCCATTTTCGCTGGTATGAAGACTAATTTCTACGATTTCTATAGATTCAATATTGTTAGTAGTCATAGTTGCCACATCCTGTTGGTAAAGTTTACTTGTGGATGAATATTGCACCTGTAATCATCATAATTTGGTCATCAGTCAATTGGGGATTTATAAATATACTTATGACCAAAGATAGATTATTAACGACTAATCAGTTGCCTTTCTAATTGTAGTAAAGCTTCTACTCTTGCTTCAGTTGCTGGGTGACTAGAGAAAAGATTTCCCAAAAACTGCCCAGAAATGGGATGAATAATTAATAATGGTTCAAAAGCTGGATTAGCATTCAAAGGCATTTGTCTAGCTGTAGATTCTAACCTTTGTAAAGCCCTAGCTAAGGCGCGAGGATTACCTGTTAATTTTGCCGCACCAGCGTCAGCGGAGAATTCTCTAGTGCGGGAAATAGCCAACTGAATAATTGTTGCAGCCATAGGGGCAAAAATAACTGTAGCTAATACACCTAAAGGATTGCCACCTCTTTCATTATCCCGTGAACCGCCACCAAACCACAGACTATAACTGAGCATTTGCGCGAGGAAAGAAACAGCCCCAGCCACA
>NZ_VIKZ01000059.1:0-27115 GCF_009711985.1 Dolichospermum sp. UHCC 0260
TGTTATTATGCGTTAGCTGGTGACAAGTATGCTAAGAGAGATTATAAAGGGGCAATAGTAGCTTATAATGAGGCAATTAGACTTGATTCTAAATATGCAGAAGCCTATTTTAGACGGGGAAATATCTATTCTTTTTTAGGAGATAAACCAGCAGCAATAGCAGATTTCAACCAAGCTATCAAAATTAATCCTCAATATGCCGAAGCCTACAACAACCGAGGAAATGTCTATTCTTTTTTAGGAGATAAACAAACAGCAATAGCCAATTATAACCAAGCTATCAAAATTAATCCTAACTTAGTCCAAGTTTACAACAACCGGGGAATTGCCCGTTACGAATTGGGAGATAAACAGGGAGCAATGGCAGATTACAATGAGGCTATCAAAAGAAATCCTAATGATCCCTATGCCTACCATAGCCGAGGAAATGCCCGTTATGAATCAGGAAATAACCAAGGCGCTATAGATGATTTTAACCAAGCTATCAAAAGAAATCCTAACTTAGCCGAACACTACATAGGACGTGGACTGGCCTATGCTGTTTTGGGAAATAAATTGCAAGGGATATCTGACTTACAGCAAGCCGTGAAATTATATCAGCAACAGGGGGGAAATGAAGAATCGTTAAGAAAAGTCCAAGATATAATTAGAAAATTACAATAATTGTGATAATCTGAGAATTGTGATTTTTGGAGTGTACTAAAAACTGCTAGGATATTGACTTTTCAATAATTGCTAAACTCACATCTTGCAACAGTTCCAACAACCGCCTCCGAATTAATTCGGAGTCTCATAGCAAAAGTCGTCTCAAGACGACTGGAAAGGGCTTTTAGTCCACTTCAGTGGACTTGAACTATTAGACTGGGAATTCATTCCCAGGCGGGTTAGGGAGACGTGAAAGATGTGCGTAAAAGCTTGATTAAACAACGCTTAGAATAAAAGTCCAGTTACTAGCCTTTTTAGATGTGAATACTGTTTTAAATCATCACCAAAGGTTAAATAATATTACAAAATATCAAATCATAGGAAAAATGATGCTGAAACTTCGTCAATTGATTGCTGCCTTAATGACTGCTACAGTTTTAGTCTCTAGTACAACTTTAGTAGATGCTAAAAACCCACCTAAAGGTGTTAGTTCTTTAGGTACAATGTCTTGTCAAACAATAGAAAGTGGAAATTATCAAGCTATCAATAAAGATTTTCCCGTTGGACTGCAAATATTCAAGGGTGTAGCTATGTTTAGCGACCGTAATTGGAGATCAGGTATTTACAAAAATAACGTAAATCAGGTTGCTTGTAGACTAAGTGAAGCAGGACAAAAACCAAGATATAAAACTTTAAATCTCGCCTTTGGTGTTGCTGATAATAATAGTTTGGTTAATGGTTCAATTGTCCGTTTATCTATTTATCGAGATGGAAACTCATATAAATATCAAGATGTAATGAAAGGACAACTTCTTCGTTTACCAATAGATGTTACCAATGTTCGTAGCATTGCTTTAGAAGTAGAATGTCTGAAAGGATCAAGTGCTAATGAAAATTATTGTCCTCAACTTATTTTCTTTCAAGACACTTTACAATAAAAAGCCGATGAAACGTAGAAAGTTTATTCAATATAGTTTAATTGGTGGTGGCTCATTTGTTGTTAACTTGGGCTTGTATAATCCTCAACCATCAGATGCTATTGTCCTAAAAGGATTATTTGAAACCTTGTTAGTGAGTGCTTTTGGTTATTTCCAAATGCAGACTGAACAATGGTACAAAGAACGTCAGGATGCAATGTTAGCAAAAAGAGAATTTAATCGTCAGCAATTTGCTACTGCTGGTGTTGCACAAGTCAATGATCCTCGAGATCAATATAAAATTATTGCTGTATCTCAGCGTCAAGAACCTCTTGCTAATAGCGTTGGTTTTGCTTTTCCTCGAATTGAAGATAACCGAGAAACTATTGCAACGGTAGGTGGACCGGCTTCCGTCGGAATGAGTCATGCTGCTGCATATCTCAAAAAAAATCGCTATATGGATCATTCAGAAGTTAACACATCAATTATACCTAGTTTAGATGGCGGTACAACCTATTCAGATATGCGGGGATGGTCTGATTCTGGAACGTTTAATTCTTATCCTAATAATTATTCAGATACAGGGGTAACAATGCGTTATGATACCGTTAAACCTGGTCGTGGAGGTTTTGGGACAATAGATGTTAGTGTCAATGCTAATGAATTAATTAAAATTCCTCAAATCAGAGTTAATTTTTAACTAATTGATATAACTCTTGTGTCTTAATTCAATATTATATTTGAATAATGAGATTGTGGGAATTTTCTATTATTCTCATAGTTACTTTCCTCTTTGCGTCTTTACTCCTTTGCCACTTTGCGCGAAACATAACACACAGGAACGCACGAAAAGAACATTATTTTTATCCTGAAAATCCTCAAATCCTGGATATCCTGATTCAGACAAATTGATCTCAAAAAATCCTCAATGTGTAAGGGTTTAGCAATGCTAAACCCCTACCTGTATTATCAAGTAATTAAGCCATTTTTAGTTTACCTATCTAATTAATTTTTAATGATTCAATCATTTTTTCTACTGTTGGTAAAAACCTATCATAATCATCCATTGTTGCAGTATAGTTAATTAAATAAGCTTTATTTCCTCTCAATGTCATCACATACATATTTTTTATTTTCTCCCCATTATCTTCACTTGTAACAATGATTTCTCTCCCGTCTCCACCTGCAATAGTAGGTTCATTTCTGTCTATTACCTGTGACGATTCTAAGTCCCTTTTGATAGCCTTTTCTCTGCTTTCTTGATACTGTTTTAAAGTTCCTGAATATTCAGGAATCATAATAATCAAACTGACATTTTTTTGAGGTTTTCTAAATGTCACTACCTTCCCATTTGTGAGATTTGGGGTTGTGTTCTTTTCCCAGCATTGGGGATAGTCAATATTGAGATTATGTTCACTATTTTGATAAGTTGTTAATTTCCCATCACATTCGGGAATAGGACGTTTTAAGAATACAATCACCCCAATGATTATCATTAACCCTACAGGGGCAATTTTTAGCAAAAGATACTTATTTTTAGATGGTGTTGGTGGTTGTAGTGGTGTCGCTGGTTGTAGTGGTGTTGGTAGTGGTGTTGGTGGTGTCGGTGTTGATGAAATCTGTGCTAATGCTTCTAATGCTTCTGTTGCCGTGCGATAACGATCTTTCAAATTTGGTTCGACCATTTTATTCAAAATAGCTGCAAATTCATCACTAACCTTGATCTGATTACGCCAAATCACCTTTTCTGTCTGACTATCTAATTCTAACTTTCCAGGATCTTTCCCTGTCAATGCTTGAATCCCAATCATTCCTACAGCATAAATATCACTACTAAATTCTGGTTTTCCCTGTGTTTGTTCTTTGGGTGCATAACCAGGACTCCCAATATAAGTAATATTATTTTGTTGATTTCCTAATTGTTGAGTGATGATTTTTTTAACTGCACCAAAATCAATGATAACTATTTTATTATCAGTTTCTCGTCTTCTAATATTACTGGGTTTTAAATCGCGGTGAATTACCTCTTGATCATGAATATATACTAATACTTCGAGAATTTCTTGAAGTAACTTAATGACAAAATCTTCATGGAGAGGAATACCCGGACGTAAATCTTCCTTTAAATCATGTCCGTCAATAAATTCTTGAACTATATAAAGCTGTTGATTTTCTGTAATATATGCTAGAATATTTGGTATTTGTGGATGTTTGAGGTTTTTTAAGGTTTGTGCTTCTCGTACAAATAATTCTTCGGCTTTTGGGTCTGTAGTTGCTGGTGTAAAATGCTTAACTACAAGAACGGGGTTTCCGGGAAGTTGGGTGTCTCGTGCTAAATAGGTAGTCCCAAATCCACCTATTCCTAATAAGCTAGTAATATAGTAGCGTCCACCTATAGTTGTACCTATCATCAGATTCACCCTTTTACCCTATTCCTGATTTTGGTTAATATATCATCAATCTTCCCGATAAACCCGGGTTTTTTGATTTAGCTCAATCAACAGGTTGCCAATCAGTTACACTAAATGGGATAAAATCACTAACTACCTCGTCAGTTTCCTGATATCTCCAGGTGGACTGGATATCAACTTGACAACAAGAACGCAAATTTTCAATTGCTGTGGATATAGATTTGGTATTTAATGAGGATACAGGAAGATTCATAGTTCCAATAAAATAATATAAATAATTGACACTGACGAAAATTTACAACTTGCTGGGAGTTTCATAACCTCACCCTACAACTTACACATAATTACCTACCATGTCTTCCGATTCTTCAAACCGCTATCAAAGCAAACTCTTTAACTTTGTCTACCAGCATTCTCGACGGTTGACACAAAAATGGGAAAACACCGTCAAAAATTTGCAAGTTGCTACTGGGTTGGGTGTAGGTTCTCTACTTTATCCACTTTACCAATTATGGCAACAAAATGGCACAGCAAAACAATTACATTCATCAACTCCCCCCTCTAGTGACGCACCAATTCAAATTATATTAGATGTTGTCAAAAATCTTCCTCCTGGAGATGCTGATTTACCAACTTCCCCAAAAACAAATCCCTTCACATTTTTAGGATCTTTGTGGGAGAAAATTTTTCCCAAGCCGAATTTTCCAACTTCAGAAAATACTCTCCAACAGCATATACCTACAGTACAGGGAATTGCGATAGAATTACAAACCCGAAACTTGGTCTTAGTCAGTGCTGATAATCGGATTTTCGATGTTTTAACACCGCAGCAAAACGTCAAATTAGCAGATAGAATTAATAGCGAAATTAGCGAATATCGGTATTCTTTACAATTAATTGCTTACCAGCAAAAAGAATTATTGCCCAAAATTGATCATCTGCTGAATAAGCTAACTGACGAAGATTCTATCATAGCACGAAAATCTCTATTAAATCCCATTAAACTTTTTGGATTTCTCGATCAATTAATTGCTAATTTAGAAACTACGACTTTAGTTCCTGTCCAAAAACATAGCCAGGAAATTGTCAATCATTTCCAAAATCAGGTTAATGGATTAGCAGTTAATCACGATGATTTAAAATCTCCGCAACTACAAATTTCTGATTTAATAGCAGCCGCGATAAATTACTTTTTTGGAGGTAGAAATAATTATCAAATTGACTCAAATTCTTCTCCAGAAAAAGTCCAAAATAAATCTGATTTTAAAAAGGTTTTATTATCAAATAATCAGTTAGATTCTCGTGATTCTTTAGGAGATAATTGGTTGACATGGAATGATTTATTTGGTGAAACAAATACCAAACTTGAGGAATCAGTACAGCAACCTCAAGCAAAAAGAGAATTCCCTGAGATTCACCGCAAAATAGGTCAGCAAGCAACCGAACCCAAAAATGAGGAATTTCCAGAAATAGATAGTCAAACCAGCCAAGGATTTAATTTTAAACCTGACTGGATTGATATTTCTGCTACATCATTAGGTTATGAAAAACACCCATTAGAACAAATTCTGGAATGGTTAGATCAGTCTATATTATGGATAGAACAGATATTCACAAATATGATTTATTTCTTTAGAGGTTTATTGTTAGGGAGATAATTGAAAAACAAGAAAAACTAGATCCCCGACTTCTCAAAGAAGTCGGGGATCTGAAATCTAAAATCTGTTAAAATTCCACAATTACTGGTGTATGATCACTAGGTTGAACTAACTTCCGGGGTTCAATATCAATAGTGCAACTTTGGGCGCGTTCATACAAAGTTGGTGTAAGATAATGATGATCTATTCGCCAACCTAAATTACGCTTAAAAGCAGCAGTCCGATAATCCCACCAACTATAATTTTCTCCTGCGTTGTTAAATTTACGAAAAGCATCTCCAAAACCTAAACTGAGAACATCTCGTAACGCTTGACGTTCTAATGCAGATGCCATAATGTGATTATCTATCTTTACCTTATCATTAATATCTATATCTTCTAAGGCAATATTAAAATCACCACACATAGAAATAGCAGGATTTGATAATAGTAAACTCTGTAAATATTCCTTGAGAATTTTTAACCAGCCTAACTTATATTCATACTTGTCGCTACCGATAGCTGAACCATTGGGAACATAAAGATTAACAATTCTTACTCCTTCAATTACACCAGAAATTACCCGTTTTTGTTCATCCCATGCTGATGCTATTTCTGGCAAAATAGCACCAAAACCCACATTTACATCTGTCAAAGGTTGACGACTAATTAAAGCCACACCATTATAAGATTTTTGCCCGGAAATATACGGATAATAGCCTAAATTTTCAAACGCAAGATTAGGAAAGTCCTTGTCTATGACTTTGGTTTCTTGTAAACACAAAACATCAACCGGATTTTCTGTTAACCAATTGATAACCTGTTCTAAACGTGTCCGCACAGAATTCACATTCCAAGTAGCAATTTTCATGAGTTAATTATTAAAACGACTGCAAAATAATGGTAAAGTAATTATCTCATGAAAATTATATATTTATGATCCCTAAGATAGATGAATAAGGACTATACTAGTTTATAGTTTGATAATGTTCTCACAGGTTTTCATTGGTTTGATCAAAGAATCAGCTTGGATAAATATCCCATAAAGCTGGTTAATTTAGCATTTATTGAGAGGTTTTTACCACCAATTTCTCTAAATCTGAGAATTGCGAATGGGGGAATAAAAAACTATAAAAAATGAATGTTACTAAATAAACCATAAATTTAGAATTTTGAATTGTTTAATGGTGATGTCGAGATCAATCATAACATTGCCAGGGTTTAATTTTTTTAAGGAGGACATTTTATGAGTATCATAGTTAACACCTGCCCCTGTTGTGGAGGTTCAATTCTGCGTCATGTCCGTCATCATGAGGTTTATTGGTTTTGTCTTTCCTGTAGACAAGAAGTACCAGTTTTAAATACAAGTAGTGGATCTAATCTACTATCTAAGTTGGAAACCCGTAATCAAGAAGTTTTACCCCAAACGGCTTTGAGTTCTTGAATTTTTCAACATGGGGAATAGAAAACTCATCAGCATAAATTTAGGTAAAAGCAGGAATTGCTAATTTTAAATACAAAATATATGCCGATGTCATTAAGTATGGTATAAAAGCGTATTTAATAGGTTTTGATAGCGTGGTTTAAGCCATACTTCTTTTTTATGGGTGAAAAATTTTGTTAGCAGCACTACTCTACGGACAAGAGGATTTACGCCTAGAACAAGTTCCTGACCCGACTCCCGAAGCCGGCGAGGTGGTGATTCAGGTGGAAGCAGCCACTACTTGTGGGACAGATTTGAAGGTATGGCGACGTGGTGGCCATGCTAAAATGTTGACACCGCCGACACTATTTGGTCATGAAGGTGCGGGACGGATTGTCGCTGTCGGCGCTGGGGTGACGAATTGGCGGGTAGGCGATCGCGTGGTAGCAAATAATTCTGCTCCCTGCATGAAATGTTTCTTTTGTCAACGCCAAGAATATTCTTTATGTCCCCATTTAACTTGGAATAATGGGACATTTGCGGAATATCTGAAAATTCCTGCTCCCATTGTTTGGCATAATTTATTACCAGTTCCTAAACATTTACCCTTAGTATTAGCGGCGATGACTGAACCTTTAGCTTGTGTATTACATGGTATCAGCCGTGCCAGTGTCAAACCCCATGATAAAGTAGTAGTTTTGGGTGATGGCGCAATTGGCTTGATGTTTGTGGCAGTATTAGCGGAATATACTGAGGTGATATTGTGGGGTGGGAATAATCAACGGTTAGAAATTGGTGAAAGGTTCGGTGCAGCAAAGACTTTTAATTATCATCAAGTTACGGATATTGCCAACACAGTTAGGGAATTAACCGCTGGTTGGGGTGCAGATGTAGTTATAGAGGCTACTGGTGTACCGAGTGTTTGGGAAACGGCGATCGCTTGCGGTCGTCCTGGTGCAACTATCAATTTATTTGGTGGTTGTCCAAGAGATACCACAATTTCTGTCAATACCGAACAATTGCACTATAGTGAACTTACTCTCAAAGGCGTATTTCACAATACACCAGAATATGTGAAAGCAGCCTTATCGCTCATCGCTAGTGGTACAATTCCTTTTGACTTACTTATTAGTGAACACCGACCTTTACAGGATTTAGAACAGGTATTCATGGATATGAAGGCACGGAAAGTAATTAAAGTAGCGATGTATAACTAAAAAAATGCTCAAACAATCTTTACTGAAGTTATTGATTTTGCCTTGTTCTCTGATACCTTGGTTCTCAGGATAAATACTGCTAAATAATACTGTAGGTTGACACGAACAATTCGAGTCCATAATCATTTAATTCCTGCTATATTTCGCAGTTACAAAGTTTGCCATGTGCCAGAAAAAATACTTTCAGCCGCCAAGGAAATTCGGACTAAATCCTCATTAAGCAGGGGCGGCCAGTCCACACCTGCTTTTCGTCCCGCTGCAAAAAGTCTTTGTGCTTTCACAGCCAATTGATATAAAGCAAAAACCAGTTCTCTATCTAAGCTGGGTGCTGTTTTCAAGGCTTCAAATACCACCTTTAAAGCTAACAGGGTGGAAGTCACTTGACCCGGAACTGGAGGTTTACCTTGTTGTAAACGACTTAGCAGAGTATCTGGATTATCTGGGCTGCTGGTTTGGTCTATGAGTAGTTTCCGGGCTATTTCGTAGTTCATGCTTCTAACTAGTAGTCTGTCAAATTTATTTTGACGGGTTTTTGGTAGTGCGGGCATACTTCGACCCTTCGACAGGCTCAGGGCATCGCTTGCTCAGTACAAGTCTTGCCCGCGTGAGCGAGACGCTCACACTACAGTCCATCATTTTTATCTTGACAGACCACTAGTACAGCTTGGCATAAAAGTTACACTTTACCAATATATTAGAAGCATCTAGCCCAGGAAGGTTGCAATTTTTCCCCAGAATAGTTTATTATCCTGATTTTACTGTTTAATTTGGGAAAAAACTCAGTATCAATTCCCTATTTCCTAATTTTATGATTATTACCTTATTAGTAGCTTGGATAGTTTTTATCATTCTCTGGAAACTAATTAAAACCACGATTAAAACGGCCATTATCTCTGCCGCTGTTGTCATGTTATTATACTTTGGTTTCGGTATTACTCCCCAAGATATTTGGCAGCAAATCAGCCAATTTGCTCAAACTTTCTCCCAAACGCCAGTGAAAAAGTGACAATTAAAATTTAATAATTACCCAATCTTCCGAGATCCAGAAATCTTCGCTAAAGCATCTTGAAACGCGGGTGGTAACTGCCGCATAATTTTCCCCTTTTCCCGATCTAAAGCCACTAACGTCACCTGAGCAGTAATGTATAAATCCTGACCATCAGGAGAAACAAGGGTATAGTCCCAGTTCATTCGCACTCCAGTCACCTCAGCCATCCGTGTTTTTACTAAGACTGACATCCCTAACTGCACCGACCGATGATAACGGATTGACAACTCCACTACAGGCAAATCACAACCTAACGCCACTAAATCAGCAAATTCAATGCCAATAGAACGCAAGCATTCTACCCGTGCTTCTTCCATCCAGGTCAAATAAGTGCCATGCCAAACAATACCTGCGTAGTCAGTATGGTGAGGTTGCGCCCTAACTGGATATTCAAACCAATTTTCAAATGCAACATTAGTTACACTCTCAATGGCACTAGTTGGTGGTAGTTGGGGTTGATTTGTATCTTTAGACATATTAATAATTTTTACAAGCAGCAGATTTCTAAAAAACAGATAAAACTTTGTAAACTGTTTCTAATTCTACCAGATTGTCAAGACGTTGCGTCAAACGCCCATGATTCAGAAAATTTGAGCAATACTGGTACATGACGGAAGATCAACAGAACTTACAAAAATGACGATTCAACCTACAAATACAGCATTATTAGATTGGACTGGTGATACTTTAGCCATTGGCTTATTTGAAGACGCAGTAGAGTTAACTGGTGATCTTGCCAGCTTAAATGATAAATGTGCGGGAATTGTCCAAGAAGTTATTGCCGAAGAAGAATTTACAGGTAAGGCAAATAGCATCATCGTCATTCGCTTAGGTGCGACCCATGCCGTGCGGAAGCTGATTTTGGTGGGTTTAGGGAAACCAGACGCGCTGAAATTAGAAAATTTACGCCGGGTTGCGGCTACTGTAGCCCGAACCGCCAAAAAGCAAAAAACCAAAACCCTGGGAATCAGTTTACCACTGTGGAACAATGATTCAGCCGCCACAGCCCAGGCATTGACTGAAGGCATAGAATTAGCACTTTACCAAGATATTCGCTTTAAATCTGAACCAGAAGATAAAAATCCCCAGATCGAAACTATTGATTTACTTGGTTTAGCAGGACAAGAAGCTGCTATTGCCCGTGCTAATCAAATTGTTTCTGGTGTGATTTTGGCGAGACAGTTAGTAGCAGCCCCAGCTAACGCGGTTACATCTATTACTATGGCAGAAACTGCCCAAGCGATCGCTCACGAATACGGGTTAGAACTGGAAATTCTCGAACAGGAAGAATGTGAAAACCTCGGTATGGGAGCATTTTTGGGAGTTGCCCAAGCTTCTGATTTACCACCAAAATTCATTCACCTCATCTACAAACCAGCCACCACACCGAGACGAAAACTGGCAATTATCGGGAAAGGCGTAACTTTTGATTCCGGTGGTTTGAACATTAAAGGGGCTGGTAGCGGCATTGAAACCATGAAAATGGATATGGGTGGTGCAGCCGCAACTTTAGGTGCAGCCAAAGCCATTGGGCAGTTAAAACCAGATGTAGAAGTTCACTTTATCTCCGCCGTCACCGAAAACATGATTAGCGGTAAGGCTATGCACCCTGGAGACATCTTAACTGCATCAAATGGCAAAACCATCGAAGTTAATAACACCGATGCTGAAGGGCGGTTAACCTTGGCTGATGCCTTGGTTTATGCTGATAAATTGGGTGTGGATGCGATCGTTGATTTAGCTACTCTCACAGGTGCTTGTGTGGTAGCTTTGGGTGAAGATATCGCTGGTTTATTTACACCAGATGATGCGGTAGCTTGCCAACTGCAAACAGCCGCTGATAGTGCCGGTGAGAAAATTTGGCGGATGCCAATGGAAGACAAATATTTTGACGGACTTAAATCTGGTATTGCCGACATGAAAAATACCGGACCCCGTTATGGCGGTTCTATTACTGCGGCTTTGTTCCTCAAACAGTTTGTTAAAGATACCCCTTGGGCGCATTTAGATATTGCCGGACCAGTTTGGGCTGATAAGGAACATGGCTACAATGGTGCCGGTGCAACTGGTTTTGGTGTGAGAACACTGGTTAGCTGGGTTTTGAGTTAATTTAATTTCCTCTAATCTGGACAAGACAAGATCCCCGACTTCTCGAAGAAGTCGGGGATCTGAAAAAACAAATGGGAGTCTTATCTGGAAATTAATGGCTGATTTTCTAAACTTTTATCTTTAAATGTTTGGGGTACAGATACACCTAATAAAATCATATTACTTGTCATGTAAGACAATAAAGTAGACCACAATAAATGATTATTATGAAAATACCAAGCTGCAATTAGTAAGGGGATAAAACCCACTACAAAAGATAATAATACCGCATTCCGTAAAGTTGCAACTTCCTTTAAACCAATAAAGTAACCTTCTAGCATAAAAGTAATGGCAGTCATTACTAAAATAGGCAGTAACCAAATGGTATATTGGTTGATATCTTGATTCACTTCTATATGATTGGTTAATAATCCAAATACCTGATTAGGAAAGAAAATAGATGTCCCGGCAAAACCTAATGCAATCACCACACTCGTAACTAGAGAAACTATTAATAAAGGGATGATCTGTTGAGTATTACCTTTGCTTTTAAAATTACCTGTCAGAGTTTGCATTGTTACCCCTACCCCTTGAATTGTAAACTGACTCAAAAGAGCAATTTGGAGTAGTAAACCATTTTGCGCTAAAACAGTTGCTCCCATGGTTGCACTTAAATTAGTAAAAATAGAATAGACAGAAATTAATACTAAAAACCGAATCAAAATATTACCTTTTAACGCAAAAGTTTCCTTTAAAGCTACCCAATCAAATAATTCTTGAATGGCTGCTGGTACAGCTTGCCAAGGAATAGTAAAAAACATCCATATTAAACCCACGATTAAAGCTAAATACTGGCTTAATGCTGTTGCTAAACCTGCCCCTACACTTGCCCAACCCCATTTAGAAATCATCAAATAATCTAACAATACATTAGAACCATTACCGACAATTGACATTAATAGCATCACCCAATTCATTTCTCTACCTAAAAACCAACCAAATAAAACAAAATTGAGGAGGACAGCAGGTGCGCCCCAAATTCGCGCATAAAAATAATCAACTCCAGCAGATTCAATATCTGAAGAACCACTCAAAATGAAAAAACCAATTTTTTGTAAAGGATATTGCAATAAAACAATAATTAAACCCACTAGTAAAGCAATTAAACCACTCCGTAAACCAGCTAAAACTACTGCTTTATCATCATTTTTACCAACAGCTTGAGCCGTTATAGCATTGGTGCTAGAACGCATGAACTTTAATACTCGATAAAGATAATCAAAGAGAATAGTTGCTAAAATTACTCCTGCTAAATGTCGAATATCTGTTAAATGCCCTAAAAAAGCAATATCTACCAAACCAGCCAAAGGAACCATCATATTAGCAAGCACGCTGATGCTTGCCAGTCGGTAAAATCTGCCTAGAAAATTGTAGTTACTGGGGACTGTAAATCTCATTTTTGTTGTTTGGTCTGCTATAATTTCAGTCTATTATCATCTAGAAAACGCCTTTATAGTAATTAGCAAGGGGTAGTTCATTCACATATTTTCCGGTGAACGGTAAAAGAGCATAAAAAAGCTTTAACCTTACCTTTCCCAGTCCTATTCAAAATACCTGTATGCTTAATTAGGTATCGTTATATTTCAATTAATGCAAGCTCCTGAATTCTCTTAGTTGCAGAAAAAATAGATTTTCTTATGCTTTTTTGAGAATTCTGAATTTTTAAGTATTGCAATCTGATAAAATTTGTAAGGTTTCTATAAGCTCTGAGCAATGGGATCGACTGGTGTAAGGATCGCAATTGACGCAATGGGGGGAGATCATGCACCCGCTGAAATCGTCGCCGGCGCACTGCGGGCGCGAGAGGAATTGGGTGTAAAAATATTACTGGTTGGAGATCCCCAACAAATCGAGGCTGTAATGCCGCCAAAGACAACTATGGCGGATTTGGAGATTGTTCCTGCCGAGGAAATGATCGCTATGGATGAAGATCCTCTCAACGCAGTTAGACGCAAGCGGAAATCTTCCATCAACATAGCGATGGATTTAGTTAAAAATCAACAAGCAGATGCTGTATTTTCTGCTGGACACTCTGGGGCAGCCATGGCCTCAGCTTTGCTACGCTTAGGAAGATTACCGGGAATTGACCGCCCAGCAATTGGCACAGTATTCCCCACCATCAAAGCAGGCAAGCCAGTAATGATCCTGGATGTCGGTGCTAATGTAGACTGTCGCCCTAAGTTTTTAGAGCAGTTTGCAGTCATGGGTTCAATTTACAGTCAGTATGTTTTGGGAACAGAAAATCCCAAAATAGGTTTATTGAATATTGGCGAAGAAGATACTAAAGGTAACGAAGTAGTTCTTCGCGCCCACCAATTGTTACGGGAAAATACTCAAATTAATTTCACTGGTAATGCTGAAGGGCGTGATGTATTGTCCGGTGAATTTGATGTGATTGTTTGCGACGGCTTTGTGGGTAATATTTTATTAAAATTTGCCGAAGCAGTTGGCGGAGTAATTCTGCAAATTCTCCGAGAAGAATTACCCCAAGGGATACACGGTCAAATCGGTACAGCGATTTTAAAACCCAACTTAAAACGCGTTAAACAGCGCATGGATCACGCTGAACATGGAGGCGCTTTGCTTTTGGGTGTCAGCGGTATTTGTTTTATTGGTCATGGCAGTTCCCAAGCACCATCTATTTTTAGTGCCATTCGCATGGCTAAAGAAGCCGTAGATAATCAGGTGTTAGAAAGACTTCAATCCCAATATCAAATTCTCCAAAATGAAAGTAGTTAACTATTACTTCTCAAAAGTAGAGATCCTCCGCTAACAGCCATTTGTCACTTGTCATCCAATTTTAGATTGCGGATTTTAGATTCATAATTACTTTTATAAATCTATTGTTCTTGATCTCAAATCTAAAATTGGGATTGTCATTGGTACTCGTTATTAATGCTTACAAACAAGACAACTGACAATTTACAAATGACAATTGACAATTGAGGAAAAAAAGAAGTGCAAAATTTTTTTAACGGTGGTATAGCAATTACAGGCAGTGGTTCAGCAGTCCCAGCAACTTGTTTACACAACCAAGAGTTAACTCAACTGGTAGAAACATCAGATGAGTGGATTGCCTCAAGAACAGGAATTCGTCAAAGACGGTTAGCGTTGCCCCCTGACTCACTGGCATCATTGGCCACTGCGGCTAGTCAACAGGCCATTGCTGCCGCCGGGATCACAGCAGCAGACATAGATTTAATTTTATTGGCCACCTCCACCCCTGATGACCTATTTGGCACTGCTTGCCGTGTTCAAGGCGAATTAGGTGCTACCAAAGCAGTCGCCTTTGACTTAACCGCCGCTTGTTCTGGTTTTGTCTTTGGTTTAGTTACAGCCGCACAATACATCAGAACAGGTGTTTATCAAAATGTACTCTTAATTGGGGCTGATATCCTCTCTCGGTGGGTAGATTGGCAAGATAGACGCAGTTGTGTGTTATTTGGTGATGGGGCTGGGGCAGTGGTATTACAGGCTAATAAGAGCGATCGCCTATTAGGATTTTGCCTCAAAAGCGATGGTTCTCAAAACAATTGTCTTAACCTGTCCTATAACGCCTCTACCACAGAACTGACACCAGATATTCATGTATCTACAGGCAAATATCACCCCATTACCATGAACGGCAAAGAAGTCTACCGCTTCGCTGTGCAAAAAGTCCCAGAAGTAATAGACAAAGCCCTGTTTGCAGCTAATCTCAAAGTTGAAAATATAGATTGGCTGGTATTACATCAAGCAAATCAAAGAATTATCAATTCCGTTGCTGAACGCTTAGAGATTCCCGAACATAAAGTGATCAGTAATGTATCCGACTATGGTAACACCTCCGCCGCATCTATCCCCCTGGCGTTAGATGAAGCAGTGCGAGCCGGGAAAATCAAACCCAATGATATTATTGCTGCATCTGGTTTTGGTGCCGGTCTTTCCTGGGGTGCAGCCATTTTTAAATGGGGAAGATAAACAATTCAAAATTGAGAATTAAAAATTAAAAATCAGAAAATTAATAACAACGAACAACTGACAACTGTACGGGCGAAGCATTTGGAGAACTATTTTTGGCAATGACCGATAATTTATCTTCCAAATGCTTCGCCCCTACTGACAACTAACAACTAACAAAGAACAAATGACTAAAACTGCATGGGTGTTTCCCGGACAAGGTTCTCAATCGCTGGGAATGGGAATAGACTTGTTAAATCTACCATCTGCCAAAGAAAAATTTATTCAAGCTGAGGAAATTTTGGGCTGGTCTGTCACAGATATCTGCCAAAGTGATATTGAAACCTTATCACGGACACTTTATACCCAACCTAGTTTATATGTAATCGAAAGTATTATTGCTGATATTTTGCGGGAAAAAGGACAGCAACCAGACTTAGTTGCAGGTCATAGTTTAGGTGAATATATCGCCCTTTATGTGGCTGGTGTCTTTGAATGGTCTGCTGGGTTGCATTTGGTAAAACGACGGGCAGAATTAATGGATAGTGCTGCTGGGGGAATGATGGCCGCACTAATGAACTTTGACCGAGAAGAATTAGAAAAAGTTATTAGCGAAACACCTAATGTAGTTTTAGCAAATGATAACAGTCCTGCCCAAGTTGTTATTTCTGGAACTCCTGAAGCTGTACAGGCTGTCATGTCGCAAGTCAAAGCTAAACGGGCTATTCCCTTAAAGGTTTCGGGCGCATTTCATTCCCATTTAATGAAAGCAGCAGCAACAGAATTTCAACAAGTTCTCGATTCAGTAATTTTTCAGTCAGCAACCGTCCCAGTTTTGTCTAATGTAGATCCAATTCCGGCGGTAGCAGCGGAAACTTTAAAACAGCGTCTTTCTCAACAAATGACAGGTCCTGTGCGTTGGCGAGAAATTTCTTTGCAATTACCAGAAAATGGTATTGAGAAAGTTGTGGAAATTGGTCCGGGGAACGTCTTAACAGGTTTGATTAAACGGACTGCAACTGGCTTGATTTTAGAGAACATTCGTAATGCTGGGGAGTTACCTGAATAGGTAATTGCACAAATTAATTCACAATTAAATAAGTCATTATGTAGATGAAATTGGCAACATAACCTTTCTATGATGTCTATTTTTATTGTCTCAAAATTTATTTGATGAACTTCATTAATTTGTCAGGATTAAAGTAAGATAACGCCAAAAAGTCAACCTTGTACTTAGGGCTTGCTGAGTAAAGCTAGAACCGCTTCTCAATAAGGGTTTCGCGGATTTTGAGAACAAAAAAGTGCAAGGATATGGCATTTAGAGCCTCAAAATCCTTGCATTTCTATGGAAAATCAGGGAGTGAATTTGGAAACCAATCTCCCAAACCACCATTTTTAGCACTGTGTGGCATCTAGGTTCGCTTTGGGTACTTATTCAGCAAACCCTACTTAAAATTGCTCAAAACTTGGACTAATAACCCTGTAAAGAAAACTACAAAGATTCATGAATACACTTGCACAAAAAACTTGGATGACCCAAGCAGAATATGCTAAAAAGCTGCGTCCTTTACTACCACCAGAGGCATTTCTTCCTGATACCAATAAACTCTGGATTCTTTTAATTAATCTAGCAATTATGATTCTGGGTTGGGGAATCGCCAATCATCTTGATGACTGGAATTGGTATTTTCTTTGGCTGTATTTGCCATTAGCATTAGTGATGGCTAATAGTGTGATTGTTCTCCTATTTAGCACCCACAATTTGCTGCACAGCCGCACGGTTAAAAATCCCTGGTTAAGACAAGTAATTAGTTTATTAGGATTGACAATGTTATGGATGCCACCAACTTTATGGAAGGCTATACACAATCGAGAACATCACAATAAAACAAATTCTTTACAAGATCCAGATCGCAATTATTTGGACAGTCAACCTAAAAATTGGGGTAAATGGATTCAGAATGCTTTTGTGCCTTCGGCTGAGGTAAATCCTATTTTATTATTTATAGGCATGGGTCATGCTTGGGGAGTTCACGCATTTCGTAATCTCACCTCAGTTTTATTATTCAATAATGGTAAAGCCCAATATCCTGTGGTGGCTTTTACAGTTAGTGGGAAAGAACGACGAGCAATAGCACTAGAATTATTAATGATTGCCGGCATTCATGCGAGTATCTTAACCTACCTGGAATTCCATCCCATCAAACTGCTTCTTAGCTACTTTTTACCCATTTGGATAGGCTATGCAGGGTTGATATTTTATATCTATACTAATCATATGTTATGTCCCATGACAAGTGTAAATGATGTGCTGATCAATAGTCTCTCTATTCGAGTTCCTAAACTATTTGATCTTTTACATTTAAACTTTTCTTACCATACAGAACATCACATTTTTCCCGGCATAAATTCAGATTATGCGCCAATGGTGCAAGCACTATTACAAACACATTATCCTGAGAAATTTAATTTGCTGAATGCTGGCAAAGTATGGGAATTGATGCTGCAAACACCCAGACATTACAAAGATGATAATATCTTCACAGATTGGTCGGGAAACAAATCTGTAGATTGTCCAATCTTATGCACAAATCATCTAAGTGATGATAGTAAGTAGGGATATCCGAAACGGCTGAGATTTGAACTTTATAACCAAAGTTTACTAAAGTAAACTCAACAATTTAAAAAATATTGTGCTTATTTAGTCATCAAAAGACAACTTTTGCTATCAGACTGGGAATATGGCTTACGCCACGCTGCGCTATCTTTCCCAGGCAAGCTATGGGTTTTACGTTAAGTTGACACCAATGATCAGTGCTAAACTCCTACAGCACTTCCCGGTCTTATGAGGTACATATCTAGCGGGCAAGATGCCCGCACTACAAGAGTTTCATGATTCAACTTTGTACATCATAAGAGCGGAAACCGCTGTATTTAGAGAATTAAAGTAAATCAAAAATGATGAAAAAAGTTGACATACAACTGGGATATATGTCAAGTTTAAGGTAAAAATATTACCATAAGCATCCTTACTGAAATAACTTTCGGTTATGAAAAAAGCTGTCTACTGGATAATGGGTGAAAGGGCAGGACGAACCATAGTTGGGACTTGGAACTGGTTATGGGGAATGCCTGTAGAGTCTGGTGGTAAAGTGGCTGTAGCAGTTGCTGAAGAATCTCTTCAGTCAATGCAGGAAGCCGTTCAAAAATTAGCTCAAGCCGTTGCGGCTCAAGAAGGAGCTTATAAGACTGCCAAAAATAAATATGAGGCCAAAATTAAAGAATTTAATACCTTAGAGCAGCAAGCTATGACTGCTCAAAAAGGTGGTAAGGAAGAAGCTGCACGAATGGCCATGAGTAAGGCGATTCAAACGGAGCAAATCTTGCCTAAACTGGAGGAAATGGTTAAACAAGCAGAAACTGCGGTCAAAGCTTCTAAAGATAAACTTAACCGTGAGCGCATGAAGTTAGAAAGCTACAAAGCCGATATGCAGAATATGAAGGATATGTCAGAGGTAAATGAAGCTCTGGCTATGATTGCTAAAGTTAATAATGAATTTGATATTGGCTCGGCTAAAAGTGATTTTGAAAAGGCTAAGGGGGCTGTGGAGCGTCGAAATTTACAGACGGAGGCTTTGGTGGAATTATCGGAAAATCCTACCGAAAAACTCCAGGCTGAGATTGAAACTATGACATTAGATGACGAAGTTGCTCGTCGTTTGCACAGATTACAAGATTCCCAATCTAAACAATTACCAGAATAATTAGGAATTTATGAGTCAGAGAAGCGGTCCACCTCCTATTGTGTTTATTTTGCTATTTTTAGGGCTTTTGGGTAGTGGTTACTGGTGGTTTTTTATGCGTAACCCTGCCTCAATAACCACACAGCCAGAAAATAATTCCCCCACTGGTGGTACAACAACTACCACTACTGGGACTTTCCCGCTACCAACGACAGTAGCCAGCGGTACAACCGTAAAAATAGACGGTTCTACGAGTATGGTGACAATTAACCAAAATCTCAAAAATGGCTTTGAGAAACAGTTTCCCGGTACAAAAGTAGATGCTGTAGCGAATGGGACAGATAAGGGAATTAATGATCTATTGGCTGGTAAAGTTGATATTGCGGCAGCTTCTAGACCATTGACAACACAGGAACAAAGTCAGGGATTGAAGGCTGTTACTGTAACACAAGATGCGATCGCTTTGATGGTCGGTACAGCAAATCCTTTTAAGCAAGGATTAACCAGTAGTCAAATTGCAGATATATTTCAGGGAAAAATTAATAATTGGTCAGCCGTGGGTGGTTCAGCCGCAACTATCCGCGTCATTAATCGTCCAGCAATTAGTGGTACACACCAAGGGTTTAAAGAATTGGTGCTAAAAGGAGCTAATTTTGGAACTACACCCAATATTAGGACATTACCGCGAGATGCCACAACTCCCCTAATTCAAGCCTTGGGAACAGATGGTATTGGTTATGCTACCTTTGCTCAAGTTGCTAATCAAACAAAGGCGCGAGTTCTCTCCGTAGATGGTTTGACTCCAGATGCAAGTAATTATCCTTATCAGCGATCGCTGTATTATATCTATAAAGACCCTGCTAGTGCTGGAGTACAAGCATTTCTAGGTTATGCTAGTTCACCTCAAGGACAACAGGCTTTAACGGTAGGAAACTGATGTAGGGAAAATCAGCAGTTAGATTTGGGAGTTAGAGGTTAAAATAAGTTCTGACTCCTGAATTCTGACTTTTGGATTCTATTTTATTTATATTATCTTCTGTGACTAGAACTCGTGAACCCTTAATTAGTTTAGCACTGTATCACGCCTTTAAGTGGTCGGTAATTAGCCCTTTGCTGCACACATACTTTCGCGGCAAGATTTATGGTGCGGAAAATGTCCCCCAATCTGGAGCGGTCATAGTAGTTAGTAATCATGCTAGTTACTTCGACCCCCCCATAGTTTCTACTTCTGTGCGTCGTCCAGTTGCTTATATGGCTAAAGAAGAATTATTTAAAGTTCCTGTTTTATCACAAGCCATTAAATTATACGGTGCGTATCCTGTAAGTCGCGGTAGTGCTGACCGCAATGCTATCCGTTCCGCTTTAGAATATTTAGATAATGGTTGGGCTGTGGGTGTGTTTTTAGAAGGTACACGCACGCCAGATGGTCGCATTCATGACCCCAAAAGAGGTGCAGCCCTCCTCGCAGCTAAGGCCAAAGCTCCTTTTTTACCTGTGTGTTTATGGGGAAGTGAGAAGATTTTACAACCTGGTTCTTCTGTACCTCATTCAGTCCCTTTGACTTTGAGAATTGGCAAGTTAATTGATGCTCCTAGTTCTACTAAGAAGGAGGAATTGGAAAGGGTTACTCAAATGTGTGCGAACGCAATTAATGCCATGCACGATTTGGGTAGGTAAGAATTTATTATAGGGCAGGCAGGATGCCTACCCCATAAGGGTTTTCAGTATACATAATAAATGCGTTATTATCTAAGTATATTATCAAAAACATTCTAATGCAATTAGACATTCTGCACCAAATTGAGATGAAGCTGCATAGAATAAGATTTAAAAGATAATCAAACGCAGATAAACGCGGATAAACGCGGATAATTTTTATTCTGTGCAGCCTTACATAAAATTGGTATTACACGAATAAATATACAAATGAAATCCTCTTCCTTAAAAGTCATAGATTTATTCTCTGGTTGTGGTGGGTTATCACTAGGATTTCAAAATAGTGGATTTGAGATTGTTGCTGCTTTTGAAAACTGGAAATCTGCCATAAATGTTTATCAGCAAAACTTTCATCATCCGATTTTTGAATATGATTTGAGTCAGGTAAATAATAATTATTCAATATTTAAACAATTTTTACCTGATGTAATTATTGGTGGTCCACCATGTCAAGATTTTTCTAGTGCTGGTAAGCGTAATGAAGATTTAGGGAGAGGAGATTTAAGTATTACATTTGCTGAAATAGTAGCTAATGTCTCTAGTCAATGGTTTGTTTTAGAAAATGTAGAATTGTTTAGAAAATCCCACAAATATCAAGAGTTTAAGCAAATTCTTAAATCTGCTGGTTATGGTTTAACAGAAAAAGTATTAGATGCTAGTTTATGCGGTGTACCACAGAAAAGAAAGAGATTCTTCTGTATAGGAGAACTTGGTGGTCAAGATGATGATCTCAAGACTTATCTAGAAGCTAATTTATCTAAAAAACCGACAACTATTAGAGATTATTTAGGGAATAGTTTAGGGATTGAATATTATTATCGTCATCCTAGAAGTTATCAAAGAAGGGCTATTTTTAGTATTGATGAACCAAGTCCGACTATTAGAGGTGTGAATAGACCAATACCTAAAACTTATCAACAACACCCCGGAGATGTTGCACCATTAACACCAGATTTGCGTCCATTAACTACTCGTGAAAGAAGTTATCTTCAAACTTTCCCTGATAATTTTATTTTTGCAGGTTCAAAAACAGATTTAGAACAGATGATTGGTAATGCTGTACCCGTTAAATTAGCAGAATATGTTGCTAAATGTCTGCTAATGTATATTGAAGATTATAATAAATACCACATATCTAATGTTATGATGCCACTGACTGTTTAAATAAAATTCATGACTTCTAAAAAATTGGTTTCTGAACCTTTAACTCTGAGAATTGGGAAGTTAATTGATGCTCCCATTTCTACTAAGAAAGAGGAATTGGAAAGGGTTACTCAAAGGTGTGCGAACGCAATTAATGAAATGCACGATTTCGGAGGGTAAAATTTTTTATATGGCAGACAAGACTTGTACTGAGCCTGCGATGCCCTGAGCCTGTCGAAGGGTCGAAGTATGCCTACCCCATAAGGGTTTTCATCAATATTTGCAGGTTATTCTCTGAGGTCGGACTCAGGTAAATGACAGATTAGCTCGCACTCCAGTACCCATTGAGAAGTGCAACGAGGATAACTGTTTGGATCACAAGACCACACTAGTTTATGGTGACAGTTTTCACCTTCCTCATCGTTGGGATTAGTTTTATTATTGTCAGGATTGTCTCCTGTGGGAGTGTTGTTATTAGTTGTGTCCATATTTTAAGCTCCCTTTAACTTTTTTTTAATTTATTCTTAACTATTTTATATACCAACTTACGGGCAAAAAGTAAATTACTACCGTAGATTTTGTAATATTTATTTACATAGTTTCGCATCTTATAGGTATATCCCTGCACTAACTAGGGCTTGCTGATCAGGTAAAATGAAACTAATAATCAATAAAGTGGGGAATTATGTCGGAATTACGGGAAAAATTACAGCAAAATCTCGATGAAGCAGAATGGGAGTGGTTAATTCCCCATGTCCAAAAAGATGCGGTGATTTTGGTAGCGGAGAATTTAGACTTATTAGATGTGGGAGAAGCGATCGCTAGTGATAATATTCTTTCAGTGCAACATTGGATAGATGAACAATTATTAGCCAAACCGACAATAGATCAAGTGGGAGAATGGAATCTCAACCGTGAGAAGCGATTTAATGCTCTGATTGTTGAACCTTATGTGATCATCAAAGAAATCATTACTGCCTAAAATACTGCAATTTTGAGATATTATTAGGGGACTGCAAACAATAAATGATCTTATTTACCAATACAGAAACGGCTGAAAATCCGATCTAAAACCGATTCTGTAACTTCTTCTCCGGTGATTTCTCCTAATGCTTGAATTGCTCCTCTTAAATCAATTGTCCAAAAATCTAAGGGTAATTTATCGGTGATTGTCATTTGCACTTGTGCTAAATCAATCTTGGCTTTTGTTAAAGCTGCTGCTTGTCTTTGATTAATTGCTAAATCCAGATCAGCGGCTTGAACTTTTCCCTGTTGAACTATTTCTAAAATCGCTATTTCTAAATTATCAATTCCTTGATTTATGGCTGCGGCTGTGACAATTTTGGATTTTGGATTTTGGATTTTGGATTGAAGATTTTCTTGTTCTGCTGATGAAATCAGGTCAATTTTATTAATGACTAAAATTACCGGACGGTGTTTTACCTGTTCATAAATTTCTTGATCTGCTGATGTCCAACCGGAGGCCGCATCAATGGTAAATAATACCAAATCAGCATCATTAGCGGCACGATGCGATCGCTCTACACCGATTTTTTCTACCTGATCTACTGTTTCCCGAATCCCCGCTGTATCTAATACCTGGACGGGGATTCCTCCCACAACCAATTGAGATTCTACCACGTCGCGGGTTGTTCCTGGTAAGTCGGTGACAATGGCGCGATCGCTCTGACTCCAAGCATTTAATAAACTCGATTTTCCCACGTTTGGTCGCCCCACTATCGCCACTTTTAGACCAGTTCGCAGTAATTCACCCTTGTCTTTTGTGGCTAATAATTTGCTAATTTCCGCCGTCACTTGCTCAATATCTGCAATAATTCTTTGCTGATCTAAAGGTGGTAAATCTTCCTCAAAATCAATTCTGGCTTCAATTTCTGCCAAAATATCTAAACAATTAGCCCGTAATTTGCGGATAGGTTGGGCTAATTTACCTTGTAATCCAGCCAAAGCCGTTTGAGCAGCTTGAGGTGATTTTGCTCCCACTAAATCTGCTATACTTTCCGCTTGGGTTAAGTCTAATCTGCCATTTAAAAATGCTCTTAATGTAAATTCTCCCGGTTGAGCTAATCTTGCGCCATTTTCCAAGCATAATTGCAATACTTGTTGCACCGCCATAATTCCCCCGTGACAATGGAATTCTACCACATCTTCACGGGTAAAAGACCGAGGGGCTTTCATTATTAATAATAAAGCTTCATCAACAATTTGCTTAGTTTGGGGTTGACGAATATAACCATAAATGATGCGATGACTTGACCAAACTTGTCGCCCTGGGGCGTAAAATAGAGTGTGCGCGATCGCCATTGCCTGATCACCAGAAACCCGCACAATACCTACACTACCTTGCTGAGGGACAACAGCAGTAGCGATCGCCGCAATAGTTCCAGTGTTAGCTAATAATTCCGACATGAGCCGTTTTTCTACAAATTTAGAAGTAGGAGGAAAGCGCAATCTTAAACCCCTACAGTACACTAGTTTAAGAAACAAATTAGGTAAAATTTATTTGCCAAGTGACAACACCCAAATTAGAGAGGAATTAATTGTGGAGCAAAAAATTAACTGTGCTGAAGCCTGTGTTAACGGTTGCGTTTTAGGTGATAAATGTCCCAATATCGAGTTTAGAGAATCAACTTCAAAGTTTATTGAAGAAACTTCTTTAGACAAAATGCTAGAAATAGCTGAAGAAAGATTGCGGAAAAAAATGACAGAACCACCAAAATGGGTATTTCCAGAAGATTCTTAATGAGATGAAATTTGGACAGGCAATATTCCCATCTCACCATCATTTTATTTAAATATGGTGTGTAAATTAGAGAATTTCCTGGTATTAGCAAATAATTTTCTGCAACTTATTTTGAATTGATTTCTTTACTTTACCTAGTGAAAACTTGGTAGAGCAAGTCATATCTTTGATTAAACAATCTCAGTGTATTTAGACCTGAGATTGTCAATCTCTTAAAACATCAGGCAATAGTTCTGTGAGAGTCATTTCTAGCTTCAGACAATTAGCACCATTTACCTGTAATTTATACTCTACCTTATCCATCAACCGATTCATAATTAACCAACCATAACCACCTTCTTGTCTGTCAAGGGGGTTGGGTGGAAAATAAGTAGACAGATCAAAACCTTCACCATGATCCCATATCTCTATTGATAAATCTCGGTCTTTCAGTTCTAAACGCAGTAAAATTGGTAAATTTAGCTTTTCTTTATGAGCATGACGAACAGCATTAGAGTATGCTTCTATCAAAACTAATCGTAACAGACTTGATTGTTTTGTCCAATCAACAGATTCCCCTAGATGCAATTGTAAACATCCCAATAACCAGTTCTCTACAATATTGATAAAACTCAGGTCACTAGGAACATGAAGTTCACTTTTCATAACCTATAAAATCTCCAAACAGAGTATAGTTTGATCATCTTCTTGGAGATCATTATTGGCTTGAATAACAGCTAATAAATTATCGAGATTAAGTGATTGAGTTTGTTTTTTAATCAGTTGCCACAAACCTGCTTGATTGAGCATAGAACGATTAGTTGTTTGGGAATTGTCTAAATTTTCCCATCCAGTTGCTTCCGTAATTCCATCACTAGCCAGCAGTAATGTATCTCCGGGAGCAAGAATCAAACGGCCAGATTTTCCTTGCCATTTAGGTAATATTCCCAAGGGAATACTCCGAACTCTCAGATAATGGGGAGAATCATTAAAAATTGTTTTTTGTGACCACATAAAAGGATAAATATGCCCAGAATTAGCATAGACAAGTTCTCTTGTGCTTGGGTGATAACGGGCTAAAACCATCGTGATAAAATAATTACTGCTGATTAAGTCATCACGCAGAGCATAATTCAGATTCTGCATCATCACATTTGGCTCTACAGGTACTTCTTGAGATAGTTCCCGACGCAGCAGAGAAATCGTACTAGACATAAATAAAGCCGCTGGCACGCCCTTACCAGAAACATCACCAACTGCTAACCACAAATCACCATTAGCATGGACAAATACCTCAAAAAAATCACCCCCAACCTCTCTTGCTGGATAGCAACAAGCTTGGATTTTTACACCTGTGATTTCCGGTAAGGTTTGCCGTAATATATTATGTTGAATTTGGCGAGCTACTTCCAACTCCAGGTGAATTTGTTGTTGTTTTTCTTGCAGACTTTGATAGAGTTTGGCTTGGGAAATTGCTAAAGCAGCTTGTTCGGACACATCTGTAATTAGTTGAATATCTTCTTGATGCCAAATCTGATCGCTTCCTAACTTACAAATAGCAACAATAGCTAGTAAATGTTGTTGATAAATGAGGGGAATAACCAAGTATTGATAAGGGATATCTTTATAAAAATTTTCTGTTATTTGATAATGTTGGGTTTGGAAAACTTCAGCAATTAACTCACTAGGGTCTGGAAGTAAATTACAGATTTCAGATTGAGGATTTTGATAGCAAAATGGCTGTTGTATTAATAAATCATCTTCTACTGGTTTGAGTAAACAATTATGAGCCGCAAATGTCTCTCCCATCGTGGTAACAACTTTTTGCAGCATATTGTTATAGTCTAAAGATTCTCTAATTGCCTTTGTCATAGCATTAAATAAAGATTCCCGTCGCAATGCCTGAGATAATTCTGCTACCCGTTTTTTAACTAAGCGATATGTGTCACTAGCTTGCTTAACTAATAATTGAAGTTGGTTGGGATTCCAAGGTTTAGTAATGTACTTAAATACGCGACCAGAGTTAATTGCATCTACTAAATCTTCCACATCAGTAAAACCAGTTAGCAAAATCCGAATTGTATCAGGAAAACGCTCAACCGTCAAACTTAATAATTCACTACCGTTGATGTCGGGCATTCTCTGGTCAGAGATAATCACAGCCATTTCACCTTCTTTTTCTAAGATAGCCAAGGCTTCACTGGCATTATTAGCTCTATAGACTTTAAAATCTTTCCAAAATGTGCGATAGAGTAATTCTAAGTTATCTAACTCATCATCTACCACCATGAGCTTGAGCTTATCTAACTTTTTATCAGTCATAATTTGACTCAACTTTCCACATCTTTGAATGGCAAGATGTCCTTAATTTAATAATTATGTAACTAA
>NZ_VIKZ01000005.1:0-47637 GCF_009711985.1 Dolichospermum sp. UHCC 0260
AGTAAAAAATCATTGTTTAGCAAAATCAATTAGTGATGCTAGTTGGTATTTGTTCCGACAATGGATTGAATATTTTGCGGTTAAATTTGACAAGATTGCTATAGCCGTAGCACCTCATTACACTTCTCAAAAGTGTTCTAGCTGTGGCGTAATTGTCAAAAAATCTCTATCAACTCGTACCCATAATTGTAGTTGTGGATCATATCTTCATAGAGATACAAACGCCGCAATTAACATTCTTAATCTTGCAAAAAATAGGGGAGGGCATCCCCAAATTAACGCTACAGGAGTTGAAGCCACTACTCTGCTTGGTGTAAACCTGGAAAAGCCAAGTTTTGACGGTGAATGTAGAATCCCCGTGTCTTTAGACCGGGGAGTGTCAATTGTGTAAATAACTGATAACGGCTACGTATTTGTGGATAATAATAATATGACCGTGACAAATTTACCTATTATAAAGCTAACGCCACGCTATCGGCCAACTATAGATTGTCAATGTGAAACCGTAGTTATGGAAAAATTGGAAGACAGTAACCAACAAGACTGGATTGCAGAACCTAATATTGATCAACAAGCACAGATCAACTTAGAATTTCAGCAATTACTCAAGTTAAATACAGAATTAACTACAGCTAATAATCATCTCTATGCTCAGGTAGAGCAGTTAAAAACCGAATTAGCTGAAGCCGAAAAGATTTTGCAATGGCACAAAACCCGGTCTAGTGTGACGGAATCTATGTTTAACCAACAAAATCAAGAACTTTCCGCTGGTCAAGAACAAATTCATTCCCTGTATCAGCAGTTAGAAACTGCTGTCCAAACAGTTCAACAACAAGAAATTTGTATTGAAAATTATCAAGCTAATTTGCAAGTTAGCCAACAGCGGTTAGCGCATTTGGAAAGAGAATGTTCTCTTTTGCAGGCTAACTACAGTCAAGAGTCTCAACAGTTATTACACTCGGAAAATACTTGTCGTGAATTGCGGTCTCGGCTAATGCGTCAACAACGACAAACTATGCAATTTAAATCGGCTTTGGAAAAATGTCTAGATACTCCCATTCCTAGCCATGAAAATTTAGAAGATCATATCCATCATCCCCATGATGTGATTCACAAACAAACGCGATTCTCCAGAAAAGCCCGGTCTTTGTTTCCCAATGCTCAACCTATTCGACCTTGGACAGGGGAGACAGATTCTGTGAATGAGTCTGTAAATAATTCCTGGGTTAAGCCGACAGCAACAACTTCTGAAAATTATCCCCATGATCCAGAACCAGTAATCTCTCAGCCTACACAAGTTGATGAATCAACAACTCCATCAACAACTGAAGATGATTCTGGGGTATTATCCCTAGACCAGCAATTAGAAGGGATAATTCATCGGTTTTTTATTACACCATCATCTGACACAACGGAGGAGGGGACCCAGGCAAAAGTAAATATTCATCAAGGTGATATATCTGTTTTAGAAACTTTAGTATCTACTTCGGAAAATTATGCACAACCAGAAATAATAATTAAACAGGATTTGCAGATAGAAATTGATCCTTATGGTACTACTGAAAATCCTGGAAAGGAAGATTTTTCACTATCACTAATAGAGGAATTTCCAATTATTTCCACCGCTCTCAGCCATCAGATCAATACTGTGGAAATGGAAGATTATTGGTTGGATATTTCCCCGACAACGGAATCAAATTTACCCACTAATGATGTTTTGCCAAAGTTATTGGATGAAAATACATCTGACCATAAATCGCCTTCACCATTGATTTATCCCCAACGACCACCCAAGGGACGCAAATCTTTAGCATCTGTAGAATTGCCGAATTTTCAACCTAAGCACAAGTAGATGATTAAGACTTTATTTCTGGTCACGCATTTTATAAAATTGTTAATAGGCTGAAATAAATATCAAAATGATATTGTTGACTCTTGGCAGGCTAGAAGCCCACCCCACAATAAGTATAATATTATTGTGGGCTGGGCATCCTGCCTGCCCGTATTATGTTTAATTGTAACTATCAAACTCGTTTTGGCTGGGGTTATTTGTTGAATATTTGAACCGCATAAATCTTAATCACTAAAGGTTGATTGATTTAATGTTTCCATCAAAATTTCTCCAGCCCCGAAGTTATCATAAGGCGTTGCTAGGTGATATGTTTTGAAGGGTTCTAGTGGAGAAATATTTTCAGATGAATCTAAATTTTCTGCAAGAATGCGAATTAATTTGAGTTTTTCTGGTGCTGAGAGTTGTTGAATTGATGGGAGTAAATCGGTTAGTGTCATATTTTTCTCTTGATATATCTGAGGGATAGAGTCAAAATTACTTTATTCTATTTTATCTCAAAGCGATTTCTAGGTTGTGGTTTGTGATCACTCATTTTATCATGGTGGGATTAAAAAAATCTACAACTGTTTCTGTAGATTTACCTTCTCGCGGAATCAATAGACATCTCCGAAAATGAATGTAGAGACGTTCTATAGAACGTCTCTACAAGGGTTTCAAACCACGCACATTTAATTACCGGAGATGCCTAATGCAGAAAACGCCACAATATTCAGTCATATTGATACTAAGGGTGCGGAAGGTGGGTTCTAAATCAAAACTTTAATCTTGGGATTGTTCAAAAACTCCTGACTATCTTTTATCAACTTATCACCCCAATTATTCTCTTTTAGAAACTCAATTTTTCCATAACGTTTATCTAATTTTAAAGCCGTTTCTGCCGATTTCAAACCGGCTTCTTGATCACCTTTAGCATACAAAGCTACACCTAAAGCTAAATGTGCTTCTGCAAAATTGCTATTGATTTTGATCGCATTTCGCCAATAATTAATTGCTGTTTCTACTTCTCCCATTTCATAGGAAACTATCCCTAAATTCGTGTATGCTTCAGGATAGTCGGGTTTTAATTTAATGGCTTGATTCCAATCATTTATTGCTTGTTGGTAATCTTTGAATTTGTAGTTTGCGAAACCTCTACTGTAGTAATAATCAGCATTTTTCGGGTCAAGTTTAATGGCTTGAGTGAGATCATCAATTGCCTGTTTATAGTCTTTTGACTCAGAGTACGCAACACCTCGAACATGATAAGCACCAGCGAAATCGGGTTTTAATTTAATGGCTTGAGTGTAATCATTAATTGCCTGTTTGTAGTCTTTCAATTGTAAATAAGCATCACCCCTAGTACCATAGTATATTGCATTTTTAGGATCAAGTTGAATGGCCTGATTATAATCATCAATTGCCAGTTTGTATTCTTTCAATTGTAAATAAGCAGCGCCCCTTAAATTGATTATTTTTTTAGGGTCAATTTTAATGGCTTGAGTGTAATTATCAATCGCTTGTTTATAGTCTTCTAAGAAATGGTGAGCAATACCCCTACCACTATAGTAGTTTGCATTTTTAGGATCAAGTTGAATGGCTTGAGTATAATTAGCTATGGCTTGTTTGTAGTCTTTTAATTGTAAATAAGCAAGACCCCTCATACTATAGTGTATTGCCTCTTTAGGGTCAAGTTGAATGGCTTGAGTATAATCAGCTATGGCTTGTTTATAGTCTTTTAATTCTGAGTAAGCCCCACCCCTCATACCATAGTATGTTGCATCTTTAGGGTCAAGTTGAATGGCTTGAGTATAATCAGCTATGACTTGTTTGTAGTCTTTTAATTGTGAGTAAGCAATACCCCTGCTATTATAGTATTTGGCATTTTTAGGGTCAAGTTGAATCGCTTGAGTATAATCAGCTATGGCTTGTTTATATTCTTTCAATCCCTCGTAAGCAGTACCCCTGCTATGATAGTATGTTGCATCTTTAGGGTCAAGTTGAATGGCTTGAGTTGAATCAGCTATGCTTTGTTTGTATTCTTCTAATTGTCCGTACAACAAACCCCTGAAGTTGTAAGATACAGCGTCTTTAGGGTCAAGTTGAATCGCTTGAGTAAGATCAGTTATGGCTTGGCGATAGTTTTTTAACTCTACATAAGAAAAACTACGCACATTATAAGCAAATTTGAACAGAGGATTAATTTTAATAGATTGATTGTAAGCCTCAATTGCTTCAGGAAACCGCTTTAAGTAATGAAGCGTAAAACCTCGCCAGTAATAAAGATCAAATTGATTAGGACTCAGAGTAATGGCTTTGTCAAAAGATGTTAAGGCTTCAGAATATTTATCTAATGTAAACAGCAATCTACCCCGATCTTTCCAAGCTTGAGCAAAGTTGGGATTAATTTTAAGAGCTTTATCATAAGCAGCAATGGATTCTGGGTATTTTTTCTCACTATCAAATATCACCCCCTTGAAATACCAAGCTTGATAAAAATCCGGTTTTTTCGCAATCGCTTTATTAACAGCTTTTCTCGCTTCTGCATATTTTTGAGAACGCCATAGTTGATTGGCATAATTTAGCCATGATATTTCATTATCGCTGTTTTTAGGAACTTGATCCAATGGTAATAAATATTCACTAATTACATCCTCTTCCGATTTTTTCAGTGTAGCTGGTACAGTAGTTTCGACTTTTAAATCTGAATCTATTCCTCCTTGTTCAACCAAATTTAAAAATGTCTTAATGGGAACACCAGAACTACTACCTAAATTGATTTCACCATCAAAATCGAGTGATATTTCACCTTCCACTCTGCCATGAATACCAACTAATCTTCCTTGGGTATCTAAAACCGCACCGCCACTCATTCCTCCCTTAGTAATATTACTATAAAGTAGATCATAACCATCACTTAAAACAGTTTGTATTTGCACAGGTATCAGAGAACTTTGATTATTGAAACTTAGATAAGTATTTAACTTAATGAATTGCTGTTGCCTCAAAATTCCCGCTGTTAAAATCCGATGAGGTTTGTTTTTATTTTGTTGTTTATTACCAGGAAAACCAGAAACAAACACTTTTTTATCTTTAGTATTTAAACTATAATTTGCTAAAGTTGCAACTTGATATTTTTGATTACTGGTAAATTGAACAACGGCTAAATCAACTCCAGGCATTCTTTTCGCATTGCTGATATTTATAGCATATCTTTGATTATCTGGTGCGACTATTTCTAACTTATCTTTTAATTTTTTTTCATCACGATTCCAGATAACATGATCTGCGGTCAACACATAATAAATATTACCTTTCTGGGCAATAATTACCCCGGAACCCATATCTGTGGGGTTAGCATTAGGAATTAAAACCGTAATTTCTTGGGCAATTTTATCAATATCATTAATCAAACCTTTTTTCGCTATCAAAGCAGAATCATCAATCTTTTTAGGCGATTTAGCAATAACTTCATTGACTACTTTAGCGACACTATAAATCGGTAAACCCCAACTATATTGACGCATTTGCTGACGTTCGGCTGTACTGGGTTTACTATTGTCAATATAAGTATATATTTTATCAGAAATAGGATAAGCATGAACGGCATTAATACCAATAACTTCACCTTGATAATTTAATATAGGTCCGCCACTCATTCCTGGTTGAACTTTATTGCTGTAACCTATGCGATAACCTCTTTGAAAACTTTTATCTGGTAATAGAGAAATTTGTCCTTCTGTGAAAACCAATTTAGCACTATCACTCACAAATCCAGCCGCGACAATTTTTTGTTCTACTGCTATAGGTGCAGAAATTCCTAAAGTAGCTATCGTATATTCTGCTGTTGATTCAAACTGGAATAAAGCTACATCTTGATTTTTTAAAGATGGTGGTTTTTCTTTAATGACAGTAGCAGGATATATTTTTTCATCTGGTGTTTGAATGCGATAAGATGCACCTGGATTCATCACATGATCATTAGTTAAAATAGTGTAATTATTACCATTTTTAGCAATTAAAGTTCCTGAAGCACTGCCATTTTTAGTTAATATTTTCACCGTGATAGATTTGGCTAAAGCTTGTAATTGTGCTGAGGTTAATAGTTTTTTTGTAGGTTCTTGTGCGGTAACTGGTTGAGGAGAAATCAATAACAATTGCTGAGGAATAGTTAATAAAGCAGTTGTGCAAATGAGGGTAAAAAATAGGTGTTTCATGATCTTTTTTTGTTTGAGTAAATTAGGAGATGAATATAAGTAGGTTGGGTTGAGGAACGAAACTCTTGTAGTGTGGGCATCTTGCCCGCTAGATATGTACCTCATAACACCGGGAAGTGCTGTATAAGTAGGTTGGGTTGAGGAACGAAACCCAACACTTCTTGATAACTTCCTTAAATTAGTTGGGTTTCACTTCGTTCTACCCAACCTACAATTTTTGAGAATCTTCTTTATTGCATTTTATTCGCTGGTGGTGTATTGAGGAATTGGCGAATATCAATGTAAAATTTGTCTTCTCCAGAACTTTGTGCAATAGGTACTGTCGTAGCACTGCCAAACCAGAGTTTGTTTAACTGTTTGAGAACATCCCTAGACTTGTCCTGATGTCGCAATGTAAATAATACAGTATCACAACCACCATCAATTGAACTCACAGAACAAATTACTTTATTACCGTTTTGAAAACCATTGGTAACGTAATTAAGACTGCCGTTATTAAAAGCTGTTTGGAAGTTCTGAGAAACTATTTTACAACGTTGTTGTGGTTTAACTCCTCCTAAAACAGATGTCCAAGTCACCATTGCTTTTTGGAAATTTGGTGTCCAAAGAAAAGTGGTAGGAACAGACTTTCCATTTTCGGAGTAACGACTTGTAGAACAGATAAAGCGAATTTGATTATTAGCGTCTTCTTGAGCAAAAACAGGAGTAGATGCTAATGTGGTGGTTAAGAACAGTGTGGTTAATAATGTTAATTTCATCATTTCTTAAATCTCCTAATTTGGGAAAGGGACATTTAATTTCTGTGGGGTGGGCATCCTGCCTGTTCAGATAGACAAACTAGCTAGAAGCCTATACCAATCTCAATTCTCAACAGACTATTAGCGCCGTAAACGGGAAATATTTCCCTGACGAATTGCCGTTAAGAAAGGTTGTATTTTATTTACCAGGATGGCAATACTAATACCACTATTGCTGCCATTTCTATCAAGTTGAATAGCAGTATTTACGCCAATAACTTGGGCTTGGGAATTGAGAAGTGGACCACCAGAATTACCGGGATTAATTCTAGCATCATGTTTAATTATACCATCTTGCTCGTCAAGATTGCTCAAAACACCGGCAGTAAAATTATTTTGATTGTCATAGCTGAAGGGACTACCAATAGCATATACAGACTGTCCCACTTGGGCTGATTTTGCTAAAGACAATGTGGGTAAATTCTTCTGGTTACGAATTTTAATGGCTGCTAAATCTACTCCATTTTTAGCAAAGCCAATCACGTTAGCAGGAAGCCGTTTCCCGTCTTCTAAAACTACAGTAACGGTTGCGGGTGCATCTTGCAAAACGTGAGCATTAGTAATAATTAACCCGTCAGAACTAACAATAAAGCCACTGCCGCTTGATTTACCTGTGTTGATATAAACTACGGCTGGACTGGCTTTTTGATTCACTCGAATGCGTGTTTGTTCCTCCGAGTTTTGGGCTATGACAGGGTTGGAATGATGATTTGGTTGGGGAAATGCCAAGCCATTTGGTGATGCTAGAGCCTGTATGGATAAAACAGCAAGCCCTGTAACTGCTATCAGATATGGTTTTCTGTTCATTAGTGAACTTGGTATAGACTAAGGTAGCTATGACATTGTATTTAGAAGATTATCTAGGATAATTGACAAAATTCAACTGTTGTTACCATTTTTGTAACAGCCTCTTTGATGGTGATTGAGGATTGATTATAACAAAACCCTTGCGGGACAAGGGTTCTGAACAATTATCTCTATATTTTCAATGAAATGCCCACACAATAAGAGGTTGTTTGAAAAGTATTAGATGAAACCGATAATCTCCGAAACCTAACCCCCCTTCCCCCCTTCCCTACAAGGGAATGGGGGTTTCAAAGCCTCTCCCCGCGTCGGGGAGAGGTTTGGAGAGGGGTTTATTGATACATTAAAAACTTTTCAAACATCCTCTAAGGCCGCCATTGATTTTGAACCAGGTTTTCCATAAAAAGAACCGAATAACCGCATATTTTAGAAAATTAAATATTACAGCGGTTTCCGCTCTTATGAGGTACAAAGTTGAATCATGAAACTCTTGTAGTGCGGGCATCTTGCCCGCTGGATATGTACCTCATAACACCGGAAAGTGCTGTATCTTTAATTAATATTTTCGCTCTTTTGGTGCAAACATTGTGATTGTCACGGGACGATATTGAATATCAATTCCTGTGGTTGAATAATAAGCCATTGTGTGTTGTAAAAACTTATTATCGTCCCTTTCGGCAAAGTCTTCTCTAAAGTGTGCGCCACGACTTTCTTGACGGTTGAGGGCGGAAGTTAAAATGGTTTGTCCAACTACCATTAAACTTTGCAATTCTAAGGCTTCAACTAATTCTGTATTCCAGCTTTTTCCTTTGTCATCTAAATATATTTGTGAATATTTTTGTTGTAGTTGGGCGATTTTTTCCAATCCCTGACGCATGACTTCGTCGGTGCGGAAAACGCCACAATTTTCAGTCATATTATCTTGAAAAGCTTGACGGATTTGATTAATTCTGTACTGTCCTGGTTGGTCTATTAAGAGTTGTATTTGTTGTTTGGCTTCGTTGATGTAGCGTGTTTCATCTATGGATGGTAATTGCCGATTTTGGACATAATTAGCGATCGCTGCTCCAGTCCTTTTACCATAAACTACACATTCTAATAAGGAGTTACTACCGAGACGATTAGCCCCGTGAACCGACACGCAAGCAGTTTCCCCAGCAGCAAAAAAGCCTTCGACAAAACTATCATTATTACTTCTAACTTGTCCGTCAGTGTTGACAGGAATACCCCCCATACAATAATGATTGGTAGGACGCACAGGCATCGGTTGAGTCACAGCATCTACACCAACCAAACGATGGGCTTCTTCCCAGCAAAAGGGAACGCGACTCATAATTTTTTCCTTACCTAGATGGCGTAAATCCAGATAGACAAAGGGACCACCCGCGCTACCATCAGTATTCACTCCACGACCAGCCCGGATTTCATAGGTAATTGCCCGTGAGGTAATATCACGAGGGGCTAATTCCATGCGACTGGGGGCATAATTGGCCATAAAGCGATCGCCATCGGCATTAATCAAATATGCCCCTTCACCGCGCACAGCCTCGGAAATCAGCACACCCACAGGATACAAACCGGTAGGATGAAATTGGACAAACTCCATATCTGCCAAAGGCAAACCAGCCAAAGCGGTCATCGCCAAACCGTCACCAGTGGAAGCATAATCATTGGAAGTCGTGTTATAAACGCGACCATAGCCCCCGGTGGCAAACATCACAGCCTTTGCTCGTAATACCTCAATATGTCCATCCAAGAGGTGAAACATCACCACACCCTTAGCCTGACCATCCTCCAAAATCAGGCGCATTACATACCATTCTTCGTAAATTTGCACACCATAACGGCGCAAATTATTCACCAACTCATGTAAAATTGCATGACCGGTTTTATCAGCCGCGTAACAAGTGCGGTTGTGAGAATGACCACCAAAAGCCCGTTGAGCAATGCGACCATCAGGTAAACGAGAAAATAACACCCCCAGATGTTCTAAATCAATCACCACATCTGGAGCTTCCTGAGTTAAAATTGCGACTGCATCTTGATCTGCTAAATAATCAGAACCCTTAACAGTATCAAAAGCGTGAGCTTCCCAAGAATCGGTATCATCCACATTCTTTAAAGATGCCGCCATTCCACCTTGAGCAGCCACAGAATGAGAGCGAATCGGGTGAGTTTTGGCAACTACCGCTACCTTTAAACTAGGGTCAGTCCTGGCGATTTCCAGCGCAGCCCGACATCCAGCTAAACCGCCACCAACAATAATTACATCATGTTCGAGCATTATTAACCACCAATTATAAAAAAATTCCCCGTCTACAAGACAGGGTAATAGAGAAATTGATAAAATTCCTTTTAGCTAGTTGCTTGGACTGGGTTTTGTTGGGGAATATTATTTGAGATTGATTCTGTCTTTGTTTTTGGCTCTACAGCATTGAGTTCAATATTATTTAATAAAGTCGTCACAAAGGCAAAAAGTAAAAAAGGTAGAGATAAGAGAACAACAAGACCTACTGTAGCTAAAGCGTATACTGGTCTTTTTGCACCCATCAGAGCTAAAGCTGAAGCCAAGCTAATGGTAATCGTAATTAACCAAATAATAATTTGACCGTAAATATCACCAAAAGTTAAGGTACAGACAAAGCGATAGTTTTGAATATTATTTGTGTTCATTTTAAAACTGGCCTCAATTTTGTCCTCTAGCTTCTACCTTAAATCTATGTTTGCCTCCAGAACAATTTCTCAATATTTTTCCAAGGTTTGTAATATTACTTTACAAAAAACTAATTTTTCAGTCACATCTTCTGCAAAATTGTCAATCTATATATTTGATCATATTTGCAGGATAATTGATTTACGCCTCTAAATACCTGTGTTTTTATCTTACTTTTTAAAGATGCAGAGTAGTACACAACAGCGTAAATCAACCACCCATCCTCTCAATCAGCAATCTACAAAATAGCAAAAAAGCTAGATTAATTAGCTGCTTGACTAAGACATACTTTCATCATTCCTCAGCAAAAGCGAACAGCAATTAACATCATTTAAACAGACTTTACCCCATTCTAAAGCCCAACGCACCAAAGCCACACGGTTATCAGTTTTTGTCTTGGTGAGAATATTACTGATGTGGTTATCAACTGTCCGTTTACTAATTTCCAGTTTGACCGCAATTTCTTGGTTAGTTAAGCCTGTGGCCACTAAGTCGATGATTTGCAGTTCTCTGTCTGACAGACTAACACGGGTCCCAGGCTCACTAGTAGCCATGACTTACTATTTCTCCCTTAGTATATGTACTCAAATCTTATTCCTCATTCTAGAAGATTCTTTCCGAGGTAGATAGTTTTAAATGTTACTAATAATACTAATATCAAGATTTTCTTTTAATTTTAGGTTTGTAGTCACAGATGCTACAGATCAAAGGTATTTACTTTAACTTTACACGTAATTTATCTGCGTTTATCTGCGTTTATCTGCGTTAAATAATTCTGGAAACCTGATGATCTGGAGCTTCATTTTCAATTAGTGTCAAACTAAATTTAGATCATGCCCCATCGAAAATCAAAAATGCAATGAGTAATCCCTCTATTTTATGTCTTGGTGAAGTCTTGTTTGATTGTTTAGCTGATCAATTGGGACTTGAGTTAGATGCAGTGAAATCATGGACTCCCTACCCCGGAGGAGCGCCTGCTAATGTGGCTTGTGCTTTGGTGAAGTTGGGGACATCAGCCGGATTTATTGGTGCTGTGGGTGAGGATGAAGCAGGGAATACACTGGTAAAATTATTAGAAGATGTTGGTGTAGATATAATGGGTGTACAACGTCATTCTACAGCACCAACTAGACAAGTATACGTGGTTAGGGATTTGGGGGGCGATCGCACTTTTGCAGGTTTTGGTAAATATGATACTTCCGAATTTGCTGATACCCGTCTAGAATCTGCAAAATTGCCACCCGCGCTTTTTAATGAAGCTGATTTTTTGGTAGTGGGAACTTTAGAACTAGCCTATCCTGACAGTGAAAAAGCTGTTTTGCGGGCTTTAGACTTAGCAGAACAATATGACCTAAAAATTATTCTGGATGTCAATTGGCGACCAGTATTTTGGCAAGATGAAAATACAGCTAAGAGCAAAATTCTGGCATTATTAAAGCGATTTGATTTTCTCAAACTAACCAAAGAGGAAGCTCATTGGCTATTTGATACTAATGATCCAGGAGCAATTACTTATAGACTCAATTCCTTGGAAGGGGTTTTAGTCACAGATGGTGAAAATGGTTGTGCCTATTGTTTAGGGGAAAATGAAGGTAAAATCCCGGCGTTTTCCATGTCTGTAGTGGATACCACTGGTGCAGGAGATAGTTTCTTGGCTGGGTTTATTCATCAATTACAACAAGTTGGGATTCACAGCCTTAAAGACGGAGATACAGCAAACAGGATTGTCACCTATGCCAGTGCTGTGGGAGCATTAACTACTATTAAACCAGGTGCGATCGCATCCCAACCCACTGCGGCGGAAGTTGAGGCTTTTCTTGCTTCCCATAGACTTTAAATAGTAGCACATTCAACGGGAATATCAGCTAAAATTGCTTGATATTCCTGGTTGGAAACCGGACGAGAATCATCATCCCATCAACTAAAAAAGTTATAAGAGACTAGATTATAAATTATTGCAAAGTTATCTCAAGAAAGATTGTGTTTAATATAGATATATGAAGAATATGAGCAGTTAGATAATAATAGTATTAAGGTGCAGATATGACCAATTAAAAGACTTAAAAAAGGGCTATAGTATTATGGCTATCTCCGAAATGTTTATTGATATGGCTCAGTTTATTTCTGAAGCCTTCATGCGGATTTTCACCCCTGCTAATGATGCCTATCCTGTGATTGGAGTACAGCCTTTTACAGGTAAAATATATAAAAAAGGTAAAGCAGCTTGGTAAGTATTGACTTGAGAAAAGTCATACCATTTCTTTGGGGGGCATTCCCAAGGTTTTAACAAGGAACTGGCAAATAACGAGTTCTAGATTTGGTGAATAAAAAGATCCCCGACTTCTTCAAGAAGTCGGGGATCTGAATCCTATGAGCTGCTTTTAACCGCCTATTTCTTGCAGCATTGTTTGTATTCTGGCAGCGCCTTCTGGATCATTTCCCCGCTGATATAAATCTAATGCTTTCCTGAGAACTTTATTGGCTTGTGGAGTTTGCCGTTTTTGTTTGAACATAGAACCAATTAACTCATAGGTGCGGGGATTATTTTTATCTAAATTAACTGCTTGTTCATAAGCCCACATAGCTGCTTGATAATCACCCAAACTAGTTTGAGCAACTCCTAATCCTAAATAGGCGTTGACATTATTGCGATTTAACTGGATAGCCCGACGGTAAGCTTCTTTTGCACCTTTGTTATCTCTCGTACTGCTTTTAAGATAACCCACAGCATAGTAAAAATCACTATTATTAGGATTAATGGCAATAGCTCGACGATAAGCATCTAAGGCTGAGGTAAAATTGCCTTGTTGAGTATATAAGTAGCCAATACCAGCATGAATTCTCTCATTTTTGGGATCTAATTTTGCTGCTTGTTGATAAACAGCGATCGCTCCATTATAATCTTTAGAATCTACCAGTCTCTTCCCCTCATCTATCAAGTTTTTTAACTCTGGATTATTCGCCTGTGTCACTAAGACATCAGCTTTCGCTACTACAGGTGTACTAATAAATAAACATCCTAATAATAAAGTAGTTAACAGAAGTGATGTTTTTTTGTACATAGTAAATTTTCCTAAATTCTCTTAAACCGTTTTTATTCCTACATTAAAACAAAAATATTAATCTTTGTAATCTGTATTTATTCACATTTATACAATATTAATAATTTCTTGAATCACTTGATACCTTCGGAATTATAGCAATAAATTAATCTTTTCGCCAATCGGTACTGATAAATTACACAAAATTACAGGTATAATGAAGTATGAACGGATATTTCTCCCTAAATTTGGCCATAATTACCTATTTTACCTAAATTTATGCTTTTAACTACTACTGATGTTATTCAAGGTGCTGTAATTCAATCATACTTAGGTATTGTTACAGCCGAAGTTGTCTATGGTAGCAACTTCCTGCGGGATTTTTTAGCGAGTATTCGAGATATTGTCGGTGGACGCACTGGCAGCTATGAGCGTCTCTTTGAAGAAGGACAACGGAAAGCAATGGAAGAATTAGAACAAAGAGCGCAACGTTTAGGCGCAGATGCGGTTGTCGGCATTGCCGTTGATACAGGCACAATTAATGTTGATCAATCTGGTGTTTTATTAGTCATTACAGCCACAGGAACAGCCGTAAAAATTCGTTAATATTTTCCTGATTTTGTAATTTTCAAACAATCACTCATTCAGCCAATTTATAACTAAAGAAATAGCAAATAACTCTTGCTATTGATAGAGATTGAGAATTATAATTAGCGATTTAATTTTAAACATGGGGATAAAAAAGACGTAAGCAGAAAAGAATTCAAAACCAGGGATTTTTTTCTGTAAAAATATCCAATCTGTGAGTAACTTTGCTGTAATAGCAAGAGAGAAAAATAGCTATGGCATACATAAATCGGGTAGGCGAGGAAATTAATTCTTCCGAGTCTTTGTTAGCTGGTAGAGTAACTGAATATCGGGACAGAGTGCGCTGGGGTCCAATAGTTTCCGGTGTGTTAGTGGCTTTAGCAACTCAATTAGTCTTGAGTTCATTTTTTAGCGCCCTTGGTGCGGGGAGAATTGCTGATTCTTTAAACCCAAGAACAATTGCCCCTACTATTATTAGTAATGTCGGAATTTGGTCAACAATTGCTTTATTACTATCTCTATTTATCGGTGCTTGGATAACGACTCGTGCTTGTGGACCAATGCACAGAGATACAGCCATACTCAACGGGGCAATTCTCTGGGCAACAACTCTAGCACTTAGCTCTTTTCTCTTAGCAAATGGAGTCTGGGGGGCTTTTGGTGTAGTGGCTTATAATACAGCACAAGTTATTAATCAACTACAGCAACAAGGAAATGTTATAGCACCGAATGTACCGATATTAACTGCTGAACAAACTCGTGATGTTGCTGCTGCAACTTCGAGAACTTTGTGGTTTTATGTTTTTGGTTCTTTATTAGGTTTACTTACTGCTTTAGTAGGAGCAGTTGCCGGCGCACGTACCACCTCTAGAACTAATAATTACAATTCTTGATTGAACAATTATTGTAACTGTTCACAGGATTAAAGATGTTCCATTTTTCAAGTTTTGGGAAAATTTGTTGGAATTCTCCTTGATTGAGAGTTGCAAAATACATTTCAATTTCAATATCAGAATAGCGACTGCGAATTGATGAATACGCTTGATTTAAATAATCTGTATGTACTTGCAACTCTCGTTCTGGATCTTTACTTAAATTAGGATCAATCATCATTGCATAAGCCCCACAATCTTGATGATCAATAATAATAACTTTGTTGATATGATGGAGTTTATAGGAGATATCTAACTGATCCCAAAATGCTTCAGCATCAGATGGGTGGGGGAATCCTGTTAAAGCTAATGAAGCACCTGCTAAAGCTGTTAAATCATACTTATCTATGAGATTTTTATTCCTTAAAAAAGACTGTTCTGCTGTTAAAAACCGAAAGTCAATACAACTGAGAACTAACGCTTTTGTTTGATGAACTTCGGCCTTAGCTGATTGCGCTGATTGCAGGACAGTAAAGGCTATTACTCCCGGAAGGAAAGATCTCAGAAAATGACGACGACTAGAACAACAAAGACACTGATTGATATTTTTATTCATATTTGATTAGTCATTTAATTCCAGCAATTCTTTTGATTTTAAATCAGTTGCGCCCGGTTGCAAACATCCGACAATCTGGGGAGAAATAGAACAAATAGCATCTGTGGTTGTTTCAAAACAATTTGATAAACCAATAGTTTCTAATAATCCTGAACGTTCTAGCAGTTGTTTAACTTCCGGTTGTAAACCTGTGAGAATTAAACGGCAATTATGGCGTTCTAAGTCGTGGTAAATATCCTCTAACGCTACTAACCCAGTGGTATCCATATTTGGCACAAACCGCAACCGCAGAATTAAGTATTTTACCTCTGGTTCATCTCGAATAAAGGTAGCAAATCTCTCCGCAGCCCCAAAAAATACCGGACCATCTACTCGATAAACAGCAATTTCTTTCCCTAATTCTAGCGAAGTTCCGGGGGGGAATACTTCGGTTTCGGGAATCTTGACTAAACTCAAATCACTCATGCGTTTGATGAACAAAGCGCCGGCAGCAATTAATCCTACCTCGACAGCGAGAACTAAGTCAAATAAGATTGTTACCAACCAAGTCAGAATCATCACCGCAAAGTCAGAATAGGTAGCCCGCATTAATAAACCAATGGCTTCCCATTCAATCATTCGCACACTAACTACCATCAGGATTCCCGCTAATGCCGCTAGGGGAATCTGTGCCGCTAGGGGTGCTAAAGTTAGCACAATCATGGCTAATGCAGCGCCGTGAATTACTCCAGATAGTCGGGTTTTTCCACCAGAACGAACATTAACAGCAGTTCGCGCAATTGCCCCCGTGGCAGGAATACCAGCAAAAAATGGGACAATGATATTTGCTAACCCTTGACCAATTAATTCGCGATCGCTATTATGTTTCTCACTAACAGTCATACCGTCAGCCACCACCGCTGATAATAAAGATTCAATACTTCCCAATGCGGCTAAAGCCAAAGCTGGATTAATTAGTTCTCGAATGACACTAAAATCATTCCAATGGGGAATCCCTTGGGGCATGGGTAAAGATTGGGGAATCGCGCCAATTGTGGGAATATTCAGATGGAAATAAGTAGCTATTCCCGTCGCTAACACCAACCCCACTAAAGAACCGGGTATGGTATTATTAATCTTCGGCCACAAAACTGTAGTGACAATTACCACAATTGCCAGTCCCACTGCTGCCCAATTTAAAGCTTCTACATGAGTTAAACTTTGCCAAACTCCCGGCAAAAAATGTTCACTTCGGGGTAGTTTTAAACCAAAGAAATTATTTAATTGACCACAAAAAATAATGACAGCAATCCCATTAGTAAAACCTGCTGTCACTGGGTAGGGAATAAACTTCACTAGCTGTCCGAGTTTGGCCACACCCAAAGCAATTTGGATTATACCAGCCATGACCCCAGCAATCCAAACTTTCTCAATCCCGTATTTAGCAACAATTCCCACCAAAACCACGGCCATTGCCCCCGTTGGCCCGGTAATCTGGACTGGAGAACCGCCAAAAATGGCCGCCACAATTCCCGCTACAATAGCAGTATAGAGTCCCGCTTTTGGTTCGACTCCACTGGCTACAGCAAAAGCTAAAGCCAAAGGTAATGCTACTACTGCTGCTGTTAATCCTCCCGTCAAATCGCCACGGAAACTACTCAACCAACGACCTAGACGCGAAAGCTTTGATTCTTGCAGGGTATCAGAGATTGCCATATTGTTATTTCAACTCTTATACAAAATTAGTTGATACACGAAATATATGTTATTCTATCTTTTCTAAGTCTAAGGTACATGATTTTTCAAGTTTAAGCCTGTGGAAAAAATACCAGATGAAGCCTTAGTAGTGCGAGGAGGCCGCAACCGTCCAGAAGATATCCAAATGGGAATAGGTACTCATCCCAGTGGAATAATAGGAATTTCCATACAATGTGAGGTAGGATTATCAATAGAGGAATTAGTAAAAGTAATTCCTCATGGGCAAATAGGTGTTACAACAGTGGGAGAAGTTCGTAAAGCATGTGGTGATGTAATTAGAACTTCTGGAACAGGTTATCATGCAACACTAACTGGTTTAACTCCAGAACAAATCAGTAATCTTCTAACACCTACAATACCTAAACCAAAGCAACAATAGTCATGGAGGTTATCTATGAACACACCAGCACATTCTTTAAAATCGCCGGAAGATAATAACCAACAAAAACTTGTAGGTAATAGATTGAGAGTTTTTGCTGATTTTAATAACGCTGATGAACAGGATTGTCTTCGTTTAAATTGTATTGGTACTATTGATGATTTAGCCAGGCAAAAAATTGAATTAAAAGATGGTCAATCACTGACTTTTTATAGCGAAGACTTAGAAGTAGATGGAATAGTGAAATATTCTGAAGAAGAGAATATTTGGGTTGCAGTTATTGATTGGAATAACATTAGACAAACGGAAGAGATAAAAGTATCCGAGAGAAAATTACTTGAGTTCTTGGAAAAGCTAACATATACTTCTCAAGTCTTGGGTAAGGTTGAAAATACTTCCAAACCAGATGATAAAAGTTTAATCCAGAATGAGCTTGAACCTTTACTTGATGAAATGAAAGATGATTTGAAATATGCTCATGCTGGACTTACTCATGATCAAGAGATTAGTGATCATGAATTCTATAACCAATTTGTGGGTACTTTTGGGAAAGAAGAAGCCGATGAAGTATGGGCTGCTAGACAATGGAATACAAAGCTTGTTCTTAAAGATTTTCTGCTTATACTAATGGACGAGCCTGAATTACGTCAAAGAATTGAAAACAGAGGAGTCAATTTTGATGAATATATTGCTCTAATTTCTCAGCAAGAGCAGGTTAAAGAGTCTGAAACTGCGACGCAACAAATAGACAAGCAAGCAATGGACAGATTAATAGAATTAGTCTGCTTTCGCTAATTCTAGTAGTTATCCCGCTTGTTTCAAGGCATTGCAATCAAAAAGCTGGCAGTCTACGAATGACGGATTATTTACTACCACTTCAAAAACGCTTCCTCAATTCCCTTCTCTCTTCTAACTTTCGCATCAATTTCAAACCAAGTAATAATTTGCTTTGTCGTCAATTCCTCAATAGAAACATCATATTCCTTAGCAATATGTTGTAAAATCCTCAAAGAAGAAATTGTCAATCTACTTAAAAACTTTTCAGGAGAAGATAACAAAGCCGCGTCAACTTGAGCGGATTCTTCCGAAGATAAAAATTGAGTTGATGATTGATTAGGGGCGATATCCATAAAAATTTAAAATTCTGTTAATTGCCTTTATACCATTAAATCATATTATTGTCACCCCTGAGCAATAAAAGCCGAGCAATAAGTAACTCAACCTTAAAAAACATAATACGCAGATCACCGACTTCTTAATTTAATCAAGAAATTTGTGTTTTTAACCAACTCCGAAAATTTTTAATCATTGACACCTCACCCACTTGTAAACTAGAAGCTAAAAACTGAGGAACTTCTGTATTTAAAGGTAAATTTGCAAAGGTTGGTGAACCATTGCAAGGAATATATTTATCCTCAGATAAACTATAAATTTGCATCACAGGTTCTTCATAACGCCAAACTTCAGGAACACCTAAAGCTAAATAAATCGGTAATTTATCAATAGAAGAACTAGCATAATCAACTTCTATTACTAAATCAGGTGGGGGATCTTGAGTTAAATCTAAACTTGTTTTATTTCTCATGATTGGTTCATTTTGAATATAGAAACTAGAATCAGGTTCTACACCTCTAGCTAAATCTTCTCTTTTACAAGTTAATGAACCTGTGCTTTTGACATTGAGATTTAATTCTTCAACTAAAACAATAATTAGATTTTGTAACAAACGATTATTATGTTCATGGGGCATTAATGGAGTCATAATTTCTAATATTCCCTGATTATAAGTAAATCTGTGATGGCGATCATCACCTGTTTCTAATAAAATTCGTTCAAATGTCTGCCAAGAAATATGATGGAGAATGACGCTATTGGTGTGAGTGTCGCTGTGAGTAGGTGCTAGAGTTACCATAGAAATTCACCTCGCAGTTTTAATTATTCTATTATATCACTTTAGGGAATAAAGAAAATTCTCCCTAAGAACTAATTTAAAAGTTCTATCAGTTCATCTTTAGTCAAATCTGCATCTCGAATTATTTTTACTAATAAACCTTTTTCGATAGTTTTACCACTATGAGAAGGAATAGAAACAACTCGATTATCTTCATGTTTCATTCTGACATAACTTCCCTTTTGTCTGACTATATAAAAATCTGCTTTTTCTAATGCAGCAATCAGTTCTTCTCTTAATTGTTGGTAATTTAGTCATGATAATACTACTTTTTGCACACCAATAAATTCTGTGGTTAATTCCTCTTCTAGTTCTTCTAAACACATTTCAATAACTTCTTTAATATTTTTAATGAGTTCATCAATAGTTTCTCCTTGACTATAACAGGCTTTAAGTTGGGGAACTTCACCAATATACATACCATCTTCATCTCTTTCAATTACTACATAAAATTCTTTGTTTTTTATGGTTTTATTTGTCATTGCGATAGTTTCCTAATAGGGTTAGCAATATTCGACTTTTATTGTAACACAAACGAAAGATCCCCGACTTCTTAATTTAATCTTTGGTAAATAATGATAATTTATCAAAGAAGTCGGGGATCTGGGTATTGCATCATTTTGGTTTTTTGCTTCTTTCCCAAGCTTTTGATGCTGGTGGTGGTGATGATGGTTTTTCTATAATTTCAATAATTGTACTAATCACTTGATGAAGTTTATCATCTTTGAGTTTTCCAATGTACCGAAGTACATTACTTTTATCAACCGTTGCAATAATATTAGGGCGAATATAACAAGGGCTTAAATTTAATTTACCTACTCTAAAATCTTCATCTTCTAATTTAATTTCATAATCTCGTCCTGGTTTACTGGTAATAGGACAAATTATAATATTATTATTGTCCGATTCAGTTATAACTAAAGCTGGACGTTTCTTTGTGGTAGATGTATCAGAAAAAGGAAAAGGAAAAGGAACAGATATCACATCACCTTTAATTAAATGTTCTATAGATCCTTCCATGCTTCGTCTTCCTCTGGATTAAGCCAAATTTTATTTAATGATGATTCACTCATTTCTAAAAATTCTTTGACCAATATTTTATTATCATCTATATCAACAGCTTGTAAATTTTTAACTACGGCTAATGGTAATCCAGTTAGTTTGACGATAAAATCTAAATCAATACCTTCTCGTAACATATTTATAGCAACTTGGGTTAAACCTTGCAGTAAACCTTTTTCCCATGCTTCTTGTAATGTTTGCGCTGGAATTGATAGGTTGTTCATATTTTTTATATTTATGTAGTTAGATTTTTAGAACTCGATTATATTATATCATAAGAGGAAATGATTGACCAAAGGAATTTGATAGCAAAAGGTTGTTAATTTTTACGTTTGACTTATGAATATTCAAATAAAAGTTTACCGAAAGCGATGCCGGAAGTTTTAATAATGTTTAATTGCGAATTTGGTTTTATACTATTAAATCATATTATTGTAATCCCTGGGCAATAAACGCAGACCAATAGCGGGGATGTGCAAAGGGAAATTCTCCTTTTGATTTTTGGATATGATCAATTGTATTTAGTATTTTTAGGGATTTTTTATGTTGGAAATCGCACTCTAAATACTCTTTTGAATCTTGTGGATATTGTTTCTTCTGATTTCTAGCTTGTTTACGCTGATTTTCTGCTGCTTGGGATATTTCTTCTAAATCTGCTTTTCTTAATTCCCGCAATTTAATTTGTGCTGCTTTTAGTGCTGCTGGACGATTTTTACCTTCTTGTCTTTGTTGATAGTAAAATATAGAAAATAGCGCAGTTGCTAAATCATTAACTTTCCATAAGGAACTAATTACACTTATCGCACCAGCACATAAAAACCCTGTAGAAAGTGTCAGTAAATTATCAGTTATATCTGGTTTATCTAAATTAGTTTCGCAACAAGAAAGAAACACATCTAAAAGATTAGGTAAACGCCAACCAGGAGACATTAATTGACCTAAAGTAATACTACCATCACCTAATTTTAACTGAGATTCTAAAGGATTATATAAACAAGATTCTGCATGGTGACAACTGTGGAGAATTTGCACCTGTTCAGCTAATTTTCGGTAATTTTGAACCGTAGCTTGACTACTACCTATCAATCTTTTTTCTGATGGAATATTATACATTTGGGCGATTTGTTCACCTTCCCACTTAGCACAATATAGATCATCTGTTGCATCTTCTACAGTTCCATATTGAAAATATTGAACATCTAAATTTAGGCGTTTCTTCTTGTGGTTTTGATGACAAAAATCTAAAATTTGACAACTGGGAGTATAACGAATCAAAAATCTATCTACTAAATATTCTTGATACTCTCCTGTAGGTAAAGCAGCAAAAGGTATTTGATGTAATAACAAATGAGGTTCTATAATTAATTCTTCTATGTCTTGAAGATATTGATAGATTATTTTTGATAATTGTAATCTCTCTGCTAGTTCATGGAGAAAATGTTCCATGTCATTTTCCCACTGTTGAGAATTATAGATATAGTTTGATAACCAATTTCGTGCAATCCAGTTTTGGAATCTTGCTAAACCTTCACCTATACAGGTATGCAGATAAATTGAGTTTTGGGTAATGATAAAAATATGGGTGTCAGAGTTGGTAGTGTAGAAACTGAGAATAGCAGTTTTGGGATGATCAATTAATTGCTGAATCTCTAACAAACTCAGAGGTTTAACTTGAATTTCACCAGCTAAAATAGGATCTTCTTTTCTGAGTTGTTCCCAAATATCTTGTTTCGTATTTTCTAATGATGCTATTTTTTCATTATATACTTGCCAAATAGCGCGGGTTTCACTACGGTTATTTTCTGATTTATAATTTTGGCGTTCTATATCAATTTGTTGTTGTAATTCTTCGTATTTTTGTAATAATTCTTGGACTTTTGGCGGTATATTTTCACTTTGGGAAAGGTGAGAACTTGCCATTAAGTCTACCAGACGTTGAGAACGTGAGCGTTCAGAATATTCAAAGGCTTTATCTATTTGTTTAGTATTGATGTATGCTTGGACAATGTTTTGGTAAATCTCTATTGATTCTTCTAAAATCTCTTGACGACGTGCTTCTGATTTTATCCAAATGCGGCTAGTTTCTACTGCTTCAATAGCAATGCTATAACCTTCTATTGCTTCTGTCCATAGTCTTGATTTAAAAGCAGTATTTCCAAGATTACGAGCAGCCATTTTTGCTTTAATAGGATAAACTTCATGTGTATGAATTGCTAATGCTAACTTGTAAAAATGTATTGCTCTTTCTACTAAACCTTGATCACGGAAAACATTTCCCAAATTATTTTGAAGTATGGAATATACAAATGGGTGATTTTCACGAGTATAAAAATTTAAAGAATTTTCAAATGCTTGGACTGCCAATTTTAAATTATCTTCTTTATATCCCTGAAGCCTTTTATTATATGCAATACCCAAATTCATCTGAGTATTTGCCCATAGTTCAGGAAGAGTTTTTTGGTTTATGGATTCTAATATTTCATGATAAATATTGATTGCTAATTCCCAATTTCTTTGACCATGATCATTTGGGATATCACAGTAAGCAGATGCCATAGCATTTTTTAAAATAGCCCATTTTTCCAATAAATTATTTTGCTTGAAAATAGTTAAGGCACTGTTATAATTTAAATCTAATTTTTCTAAATTTTCATGAATATATGTTCCTTTTTTTATGGTTTTACTTATTTTAGTATATAAAATTACTAAATTTGTTTGAATTTCTGCCCACTCTATAGGAAACTCTTGAACAGAGTAAATTTTTAAAGCATCCTCATAAGCTAATCTTGCATTTTCAAAATTTTCTGAAGTATCACCATATATCCTATATCCATAAGCATTACCCAAATTAAGTTTAGATGTAGCCCATTCTATAGGAAAACTTTCACGGTTAAAGATGACTTCAATAACCTCAAAACAAGCAATAGAAATTTCTAAGTTATTAGCTATATTTCCTTGAGGAAACTGTCCAATTAGTGTACCAAAGTGACGAATATTTTTTGCTAATAATTGTGATTTACTCAAAGGTTCTTTACTAAAGAAACTTTTAGAAAAACGTCGTAATAATTCTGCCGAGTTCAAATTTAGTTTGTTAATGTTAGACTTCAGTAAAGTATAAACACTATTTTGATCACTATAAATTTGCGAAGTTTTGAGTAACTCTTTCAATAAAAAAAATATAGGTTCTTCTATCATAATTAATTTTGCATTACTTAATTAAATATATTTTAATTGGGTAAAATATAATACTTACCCCAAAATCTCCGTCAACTTCTCCATCAAATCTTCCGCTAATTCTAACAACTTAACTTCATCAATATAACTACTATTACCAGAAGCGCGACAACTTCCAGAAACCACAACATCACCAACTAAAAAATCCTTAGCAGCAAAAATCCGATCTTTATCCGTTAATTGACTCAAACAATATTCTAACCCACCAATAATTTCATCAATAGACTTATCCTGTAAACGTTTTCTTACCTCCACCGCAACCACATCATCACTTTCTAAGAAAGTAGTAAGTTTCTCAATATAACCGGGTTCATCGTCATCATCTCCCCAAGTTTCCAACCAATCACTATCTATATCTTCAAAATATAAATCAGCAGCTTCTAACCCATATTTCATAATATCATCTTCTAATTGACGGGCTGATTCTAAATGCTGTAAAAACTGTTCTAGTCTTTTTTGACGTTCAGTAATTTCTTGGTTAATCATAATTACCTCTGTGAGAATTTTTGCTATACATAATCAAACTAACGAAACACTATAAATTTATTTTTTGATAAATACCATTATTCAGATTATCACTCTTATCTAGTGCTAAATTAACTATCTGATTAATAAAATCACTTTCACCAGGATTAAAACTTAAAAATAATCCTCTCTCTATTCCCCAAGAAATTAAAGTATCTTCCCAATCATCAGATTTTGCTTGTGTAAATTCTTGAGATTGGCTAGTCAGTTGAATACAAAGGGGTTGTTCTTGAATACTACCAACTATTATATCACTTGCCATAGATAAGTCTACAATATAGCGTTGTAAGGCTTGACCACCATTCAGCTTAATGACATTAGCAATCAAATTAATTAATTTTTCATCCTCCTGATTGAACTCACCAGACATTAATTTTTTTCTCCAAATATGAAATTTGGGGTCATTTTTACTTAACCATCTAGGAAACAATTCACCATACCAGTATCTTTCAGGAGGTGTCATTAATTCATAAACGTCTTGTCTTTCTGCTTCAGAAGTTAAACGTTTTATATCCAGTCTAATTTCTGTATCTCGAATAAATTGTAGTAAAAACAAAATAACAAAACGTTTAGACATCAGTGTACCAGGTTTCACATCTTTGATCCAGTTGTTAATCTGATTTAACCTAATTGCTAAACTGGGATCTATGGTTGATGCTTCCTCAATTAATAATTTGAGTTGTTCCTTAATCTGTTGTGGATGCAAAATATATACCTGAAAAATAATAGAAATTTTTATTTAGTTTATATATTTTTAATGGTTTTGTAAAGTAACAATTTATTTAGTTAACCAGAGTACGTTTTAACGTAATTAAGCTATTAGCCCGGAAATTGATTTCCGGGTGGGTATAGAAGCATACAAATAACCCCTAATTAACTTTTTTCCACCAAATAACCACAACGATGTTCACCATGAATCAACCAATGAGTCCGTTCCACAGTACAATCTGGAAGAATAGCCGCAAACATTTCCAATTCATGACCACAAACGCTGGGAAAAGATTCCGCAACATCAGAAATAGCGCAGGTATGTTCCACAAAAATAAATCTTTCCGCACCACTAGCATCTGATTCCACAGCGTGAAACTCCGCCATAAAACCTTCAGCCTTTCGCAATTCTATCAAATTTGCGACCCGTTCCTGCAAAGAACCATTACCCACCCGTTCATGATATTCTTGGGCTTTACGTTCCCACTGTTTCCGTAAAATAGACTTTACTTGGTCACGTCCCACAGTTTCCGCTAAAGTGTCAAGAAGAGAAACCGCAAACTCGCCATAACCATCACCTAAGCGGTTAGCACTTTTTTGCAAATGTGATCTTCCCCCCCGACTCAAGTGATAAACGTGCTGGGGTCTGCCCATACTCGGCTGTTCTGATACCGAATATAGAACTAACTCCTCCATCTCTAAATCCTTTAAATGACGACGAATCGCTTGGGGACTCACATCCAAAAAGTTCGCCAACTCAACAGCCGTTGCTTGTGAGTGTTTCAATAGATACTCTAGGATATCCTGCTTAGTTGAGGTCTGCTGGGTAGTCGCCATCTTCTCTACTAGACGCTTCGCAAACGTCCCAAAATAAAAAACTTTTTTTCTGAAAATTTAACTTAAACAACATTGTTGTTGTTAATCTATCGTACAATGAAAATAGATTAAACAACAGCCGAATTGTTTTAGTCGTTAAACCTATTCTAGCAGTCCTGTTAGGAATTGGTAACAGAAAACGGGAATTAGCTTTGTGCAGCCCGTCGCCCGTCCTTTAAAGAGAACACAAGAGAACCGATGAGCGCATCCGTCACCACATTAGTCAACCAACCTTATAAGTACGGCTTTGTTACCGATATTGAAGCCGATACTATTCCTCGTGGGTTAAGCGAAGATGTTGTCCGCCTAATTTCCGCCAAAAAGAATGAGCCGGAATTTATGCTGGAATATCGTCTCCGAGCATATCATCAGTGGCTGAAAATGACAGAACCAACTTGGTCTCATGTCCAATATCCGCCTATTAATTATCAGGATATTATTTATTATTCCGCACCGAAACAAAAGAAAGCTAAACTCAACAGTTTAGACGAAGTTGATCCAACTTTATTGGAAACCTTTGCAAAATTAGGTATTCCTTTAAATGAACAAAAGCGATTAAGTAACGTTGCTGTTGATGCGATTTTTGATAGTGTTTCTGTTGCGACTACATATAAAGAAAAACTTGCCAAAGATGGCGTAATTTTCTGTTCTTTTTCGGAAGCTTTACAAGAACACCCAGAATTAATTAAAAAATATTTGGGTAGCGTTGTTCCCATTGCTGATAATTATTTTGCAGCTTTGAATGCGGCTGTATTTAGTGATGGTTCTTTCGTTTATATTCCCAAAGGCTTAAAATGTCCGATGGAATTGTCTACCTATTTCCGCATTAATACCGGAGATACAGGACAATTTGAACGGACTTTAATTGTCGCCGAAGCAGGAAGTTATGTTTCTTATTTAGAAGGTTGTACAGCGCCAATGTACGACAGCAACCAATTACACGCGGCGGTTGTTGAATTGGTAGCTTTAGATAATGCGGAAATTAAATATTCTACTGTGCAGAACTGGTACGCTGGTGATGTCAATGGTAAAGGCGGAATTTACAACTTTGTAACTAAACGTGGTTTGTGTCAAGGTGTCAATTCTAAGATTTCTTGGACTCAAGTAGAAACAGGTTCTGCTATTACTTGGAAATATCCTAGTTGTGTTTTGATTGGTGATAATTCTGTGGGTGAATTTTACTCGGTTGCATTAACAAATAATATGCAGCAAGCTGATACTGGAAGTAAGATGATTCACGTGGGGAAAAATACCCGCAGTACAATTATTTCTAAAGGTATTTCTGCTGGTAAATCTAGCAATAGTTACCGGGGTTTGGTGAAGATTAATCCCACTGCAAAAGGTGCGAGAAATTATTCTCAATGTGATTCGATGTTAATTGGGGATAATGCTCAAGCGAATACTTTTCCTTATATTCAAGTTCAGAATAATACGGGTAAGGTGGAACATGAGGCTTCTACTTCTAAGATTGGTGAAGATCAATTGTTCTTTTTTGCTCAACGGGGTATTTCTTCGGAAGATGCTATTTCGATGATGATTAGCGGTTTCTGTAAGGATGTTTTTAATCAGCTTCCTATGGAGTTTGCTGTTGAGGCTGATAAGTTGTTGAGTCTGAAACTAGAGGGTAGTGTGGGTTAAGAAAACGAACCACAGAGGCACAGAGTACGCAGAGAAAGAGAGGAAGAGAAGATGATTGTTGAGAATAGTGATTTGATTTTGTCGGTTAAGGATTTGACGGCTGATGTTGATGGAACTCCGATTTTAAAGGGGTTGAATTTGCAGGTTCGCGCTGGGGAAGTTCACGCGATTATGGGTCCGAATGGTTCTGGGAAGAGTACGTTTTCTAAGGTTTTGGCGGGACATCCAGCTTATACTGTTACTGGTGGTGAGGTGGTTTTTCAAGGACAAAATCTTTTGGAAATGGAAGCTGCGGAAAGAGCTAGGGGTGGTGTGTTTTTAGCTTTTCAATATCCTCTAGAAATTCCTGGTGTGAGTAATTTGGATTTTTTACGAGTTGCTTATAATTCTCGTCAGAAATCTAGAGGTTTGGAGGAGGTTGACGCTTTCGATTTTGATGATTTGGTTGAGGAAAAGTTGGATATTGTGAAGATGAATTCTTCTTTTCTTAACCGCAGTGTGAATGAGGGTTTTTCTGGTGGGGAAAAGAAGCGGAATGAAATTCTGCAAATGGCGATTTTAGAACCAAAGTTGGCGATTTTAGATGAAACTGATTCTGGTTTGGATATTGATGCTTTGAAAATTGTTGCTAATGGAGTTAATCAGTTAACCAATGCTGAAAATGCCACAATTATGATTACTCACTATCAGCGTCTTCTCGATTATATTGTTCCTGATTTTGTTCACGTTATGGCACAAGGACAAATTATCAGAAGTGGTGGTAAGGAGTTGGCGTTAGAGTTAGAATCTCGTGGTTATGATTGGGTTCTCGAAGAAGCTTTGGGAGTGGGTGTGTAATGTCTATTCCAGTTTCTCTTACTTCTATTCCTAATTCTCTATTAGATAGAGATGCTTTTTTAACTGGTTTGTTAAATCAGGTAACTACCAAAAAATCAGATGGTTGGTTACAGGATTTGCGCGACGGTGCTGCTAATTGGGTGCGTCATTCTGTTATTCCCAATACCCGCGAGGAAGAATGGCGGTTTACTGATTTATCATCTTTGAAACAGGTAACATTCAATAATAATGTAGAGACGTTCCATGGAACGTCTCTACAATCCATTATTTTACCTGAAGTTTCTCAGCGGTTAGTGTTTGTTAATGGTGTGTACTCACCTGATTTATCTAATACTGAAAATTTACCTTCTGGGTTAATTGTTGGTAATTTGAATGTTTTATCCAGTGAGATTGTAGGGGAATATTTAGCTCAAGCGGAAGGTGCGAAGGAAGTTTTTACGGCTTTAAATACTGCGGCTTTAAATGATGTCGCTGTGGTATGGGTTGGTAAAAATGTGGTGCTGGAAACACCAATTCATCTATTATTTATTTCTGTTTCTGGTGAGTCTGCGACTATTTCCCAACCTCGCGTTTTAGTAGTAGCTGAAAGTAACTCTCAAGTAACTTTAATTGAAGAGTATATTGCATCTTCACAAAATGAGGGTGTTTACTTCACTAATAGTGTTACGGAAATTTGGGTAAATGAAAATGCTCAGGTGAGTCATAATAGAATTGCGCGAGAAGGTGCTGCGGCTTTTCATGTTGGGAAAACTGCTGTTACTCAGGCGCGATATAGTCGTTATAGTTGTAATGCTGTGACGGTTGGGGGGAAAATCTCTCGTCACAATTTGGAGATTTTGCAAACTGGTGAACAAACGGAAACGACGCTGAATGGTTTGACTGTGATTGCTGATAATCAATTGGCTGATACTCACAGTACTTTATCTTTAAATCATCCCCATGGTGTGAGTAAACAGTTACATAAGTGCATTATAGGCGATCGCGCTCATGGTGTCTTCAATGGTAAAATATTTGTTCCTAAACTGGCGCAATTAACTAACGCATCTCAATTAAATCGCAATTTGCTATTATCATCTAAGTCCAGAATTGACACCAAACCTCAATTGGAAATCACTGCTGATAATGTTAAATGCGCTCATGGTGCTACGGTCAGTCAGTTGGAAGATGATCAAATATTCTACCTGGAAAGTCGCGGCATTGATGAAAATAATGCTCGAAAATTATTAGTTAATGGTTTCGCAATGGAAGTTATTAACTTTATTCCTGTTGCTTCTTTGCGTGAGAGTTTGTTGAAAACTGTTACAAGTCTCACCAATAAATGATAAAACTTCGGGAACTCACCCCTAAAAAAGGTGAGTAAACCCCGCACCTACTAACACAAAAAGCTCTAAAACTTTCTTTCTCTGTGTCCTCTGTGCCTCTGTGGTTCGTTCTTCTTAAATTCTGCAATACTCCTAAATTCTAGTTATTATTCTGAACATCTAAACTCCTGAACTTCTTCTTCAACATGACCATCACTTCTACCAAATCTCTCGCTGATAAAGTTCGTTCTGACTTCCCCATTTTACATCAGGAAGTCCACGGTAAACCACTGGTTTATCTCGATAATGCAGCTACTTCTCAAAAGCCTTTATTCGTATTAAATGCTTGGCGTGATTATTACGAACAATATAATTCAAATGTCCATCGTGGCGCACATTTTCTCAGCGGAAAAGCTACTGATGCTTATGAGGGTGCGCGTGATAAAATCGCTAAATTTATTAATGCTAAATCACGCCAAGAAATTGTTTACACCCGCAACGCAACTGAGGCTATTAACCTAGTCGCTTACAGTTGGGGAATGAACAATTTACAGCCAGGAGATGAAATTATTCTCTCGGTCATGGAACACCATAGTAATATCGTTCCCTGGCAATTTGTCGCTCAAAAAACGGGTGCAATATTGAAGTTTGTGGAGTTGACGACCGAAGAAACTTTTGATTTAGAGCAGTTTAAAAACCTGATTTCTGAAAAAACAAAACTGGTGTCTATTCTGCATATTTCTAATACTTTGGGTTGCATAAATCCAGCTAAAGAAATCGCCGAAATTGCTCATAAATACGGTGCGAAGTTCTTACTTGATGCTTGTCAAAGTGTCCCCCATACTCCTATTGATGTCGAAGAACTTGACTGTGATTGGTTGGTAGCTTCTGGACATAAAATGTGCGCTCCCACTGGCATTGGATTTTTGTATGGTAAGTTGGAATTACTAGAAGCAATGCCGCCATTTTTTGGTGGTGGTGAGATGATTGCAGAGGTATTTTTAGACCATTCCACCTATGCAGAATTACCCCATAAATTTGAAGCTGGTACTCCGGCTATTGGGGAAGCGATCGCCCTTGGTGCAGCGATAGATTATCTTACTAATATTGGTATGGATAAAATCCATGCTTATGAAGCGGAATTAACGGCTTATTTATTCGCGCAATTAGGGCAAATACCCCAAATTAGAATCCACGGACCAAAACCCAATGCTGAAGGGGAAGGGAGAGCCGCATTAGCAGCTTTTACGGCAGAAGGTGTTCACGCTAATGATTTAGCAACTTTGTTAGATCAAGAAGGTGTGGCAATTCGTTCTGGACATCATTGTACTCAACCATTACACCGTCATCTAGGTTTAGCAGGAACTGCACGGGCCAGTTTATCTTTTTACAATACCCGTGAGGAAATTGATGTTTTCATCAAAGCTTTGAAGGAGACTTTGGACTTTTTTGCTGGAGTGTTTGCTGAGTAAATGTAGGGTGGGTATTTCCCACCTTGTCGCTTGCCAGATTAAATGACCACTTGACAAATTAATGTCCACAAAAATATTAACACCTAAACCCTTGCTATGTAAGGGTTTTATTATTTTAACCTATATTGAGCCTCTTCAACATCAATTGACAAAATAACTGTCCGAGTTGAAATACCTGACTAATTAGTTGTCCTCTATCGAAAATCGTGATTTTTCCAATCCTTACTTTACTTGACAAATTAATTGTCCTCCGATAGAGTATAATTCAACTATGTTTTTAATAAACATATATGCTAGAAACACAAGATGATAAACCCAATGACGATGAAGTAGAAGATAGCGAGATTATCACTCAACTATCCGCAGGTGATAAAGAACTATTGGAACTAATCCAGAAATTACTCGAACCATGCGATCGCACAACCTACGGAGAAAGACAAAGGGAGGTAGCAGCCAAACTAGGTAAGTCAGTCCGAACAGTCCGCAGACTGGTTAAAAAATGGGAAGAACAAGGTTTAGCCGGACTGCAAACCACTCAACGGGCTGACAAAGGTAAACACCGCATAGATTCTCAGTGGCAAAAATTCATCATCAATACCTATAAAGAAGGTAATAAGGGTGGCAAGCGAATTACTCCCCAACAGGTTGCCATTAGAGTACAGGCAAAAGCAGCAGAATCGGGTGATGAGAATTATCCCAGTTATAGAACCGTTTATCGAGTTCTACAACCGATTATTGAGGAACAAGAGCAAAAAGCGAGTGTTAGAAATCGTGGTTGGCGCGGTTCTCGATTATCACTAAAAACCCGTGACGGACTAGATTTATCTGTAGAATACAGCAATCATATCTGGCAGTGTGACCATACTCGTGCTGATATTTTACTGGTGGATCAACATGGTGAACTTTTAGCTCGTCCTTGGCTGACAACAGTTATAGATACTTACTCCCGTTGCATCATCGGCATTAATTTAGGTTTTGATGCACCAAGTTCTCATGTTGTGGCTTTGGCTCTGCGTCATGCCATATTACCTAAAAAATATGGATCAGAATACGGACTACATGAGGAATGGGGAACTTATGGCAAACCAGAACACTTTTTCACTGATGGGGGTAAAGATTTTCGCTCTAACCATTTGCAACAGATTGGTGTGCAGTTAGGATTTGCTTGCCATCTCCGAGATTCCTACGGAGCGCTTCGCTATCGCCCCAGTGAAGGCGGTATTGTCGAACGTCCTTTTGGGACTTTAAATACTGATTTATTTTCTACCTTACCAGGATACACAGGCTCAAATGTGCAGGAACGTCCAGAGGAAGCGGAGAAAGAAGCCTGTTTAACTTTACGAGAATTAGAACGTCTATTGGTAAGGTATCTCGTAGACAAATATAACCAAAGTATTGATGCTCGTTTAGGAGATCAAACCCGTTATCAAAGGTGGGAAGCTGGGTTAATTGTTGCCCCCAATTTAATCTCAGAAGAAGATTTGCGTATTTGTTTGATGAAGAAAATTCGACGCTCGATTTACAGGGGTGGATATCTGCAATTTGAAAATCTCACATATCGGGGTGAAAACTTGGCTGGTTACGCTGGGGAAAGCGTGGTGTTGCGATTTGAACCCAAAGACATTACAACTATCTTGGTTTATCGTCAAACAGGTTCTCAAGAAGAATTTTTAGCTCGTGCTTATGCTCAAGATTTGGAGACGGAACAATTGTCTCTTGATGAGGCTAAAGCCATGAGTCGCAGGATTCGCCAAGCAGGTAAAGAGATTAGCAATCGTTCGATTTTGGCTGAAGTAAGAGACAGAGAAACTTTTGTTAAGCAAAAGAAAACCAAAAAGGAACGCCAAAAAGAAGAAATTGTTGTAGTTGAAAAAGCTAAACAACCTGTGATTGTTGAACCAGAAGAAATAGAAGTGGCATCTGTGGAAACGGCTTCATTACCAGATATGCCAGAGGTTTTTGATTATGAACAAATGCGCGAAGATTACGGGTGGTAAATCATGACTTCACAACAAGCCCAAAGTGTTGCTCAAGAATTAGGTGATATTCTCCCCAATGACGAGAAATTACAAGTAGAAATTCACCGATTGAATCGCAAGAGTTTTATTCCCTTGGAACAGGTGAAAATGCTCCATGATTGGTTAGATGGCAAGCGACAATCACGGCAGTCGGCTATTCGGACTTTAAAGAAGGGATTATCAAAGATTGATTTGGAAACTCTGAAGGAAGTAACGGCGGAGTTTGACACTCTCAGGGCTAAAGCCGCTGAGATTCTTGGTTCAACGAGTCCACTTAACTTAAACCCCTTGCGGTATCTAAGCCAGAGGTGGTTCTCTCCCCAAGCGTTAACTTTCCCCCTGCCCGGAGGTAGTTGCATTATTGCATATTGCATTATTGCAAATTTTACTTGAGTTTAAATTCTGTGTCGCCTAGCTCCCATGAAGATTTTACCTATTCCTGGGTAGGAACTAGAACTATGGAATAGAACCCCATATCTTCAGTTGTCAAGGTACAGATTGCCGTTAGGCAGTTAGGTTTTTAGACAGGTTGATTACCATTCCTGTTACAAAAAGTATAACACCATAAAACACAGAAAAATAAATAATGGAAGTTGGGGAAATTAATCCTTGGTTGTTTCAGGTAGAACCATATCCGGGAGAAAGTCTGAGTCATTTTTTGGGACGCTTTCGACGGGCAAATGATTTAACAACAACTGGTTTAGGTAAGGCTGCTGGGGTTGGGGGTGCGATATCCAGATGGGAAAAGTTTCGTTTTAATCCCCCTCCTTCTCGGCAACAATTGGAGGCTTTCGCTAAGGTTGTGGGCGTTGATGCTGATAGGTTGGAGCAGATGTTGCCACCTGCTGGGGTGGGAATGAATCTTGAACCTATTCGGCTTTGTGCTGCTTGTTATATGGAGTCGCCTTGTCATCGGATTGAGTGGCAGTTTAAGGTGACTCAGGGGTGTCAGCATCATCATTTAAGTTTGTTGTCTGAATGTCCTAATTGTGGGGCTAGGTTTAAAGTTCCGGCTTTGTGGGTTGATGGTTGGTGTCATCGGTGTTTTTTGCCGTTTGGGGAGATGGGGAAGTGGCAAAAGTTTTGGCTTATGCAAGGTAATATTATCGATCTTTAATTACCCGTTGCATATTTAATTACTGACTGTGATATATTAGGGTGATCTCACATTATATCACTGATAATCTTTCAGTGTTTATATATGACTCTTACTTAAATTTAGATATGGTTGTAGGTCTGAACTCTGTTCGTGAACTTTTAGAAGCTGCTTACTCAACTCTCAATTTTCAAGAGGGTGAGCTTCTTGCTACAGATATTCCTCCTACTAACTTGACGCTGGAACAATGGATTGAAAAAGGAGATTGGCTATCTTTAGGTAAGCAAGTTGGGGCAGAAAAGATTTTTTTTGTTAACAATAATCCTATAATTGTTTTTGCTGGTGTAGAAGAAACAGAAGATGATGAGGTTTTACGTCGTGTTTTTAATAAAATTTGGTGCATGGCAAGACCTCAATATTTATTTTTAGCGAAACAAGGTGAACTTGCTGTTTATGATTTAACTAAGCCTCCATCTAAAACTATTAAAGAGTGGCAAAACAAGGAGTCATTAGCTGTTGCTAGAACTACAGCCGAGGTAGCATCAAAATTATATCAATATAGGCGTGAGCAAATAGAGTCTGGTAGATTATTTGAAGATCACCGTTTTGGGACAGACAACCAACGGGCTGATCAATCTTTAATTCAGGATCTTAAGAGAGTCCGTTTTGCTCTCATGGATGAAGGGCTTATAGGAGATAAATTAAAATATGCTCATTCCCTTATAGGTAGATCAATTTTTATTAGATATTTAGAAGATAGAGAAATACTTTCACAGGAGTATTTTGATGAAATAGCACAAGAAAATCCACAATGGCAACATTTACTAAATGCACCAGACTTCCTGCCACGTAATCTTGAGCCTGAAGCTAAACAATTCTATATCAGGATTCTAGGAAACAAAGATTTTACCTATGCACTTTTTGAAAGACTAGCTAATGATTTTAATGGAGATATGTTTCCCTCCGATCTTCAAGAGAAACAGGCAATTACAGCAGATCATCTTGAGCTTTTACAAAGTTTTTTAACGGGAGATTTTTCTTCACAAAGATCATTATTCTTTTGGGCTTATAAATTCCAAATTATACCTATTTCCCTAATTAGCAGTATTTATGAAGAATTTTATCATGAAGAAAATGAAGAATCAGATAATTTTGGTACACATTATACACCTGGTTCGTTAGTAGAATATCTTCTTTCCAAAGTTCTAAACCCAGAATGTCTAGATACAAATCCTCGTGTTATTGATCCTTGCTGTGGATCAGGAATATTTTTAGTTGAATCCTTCAGACGCATAATTCGCCATCATGTTTATAAAAATAATGGACTCCGGTTAAATGCAGAAAAAATGAGAGAGATTTTACGCAATCAAATTGCAGGTATTGAAATTAACGAAGAAGCTATACGCATAACATCATTTAGTTTATATCTTGCTCTTATTCACTATCAAGAAGCTCCGGATATACTTAAACAAATTAAAAATGGAAAACATCTACCCAATCTTATTTACCAAGATGGTTGGAGTGATGACAAACAGCATTTTAATAATTTACTGAGAGCAAATACGTTTGATATTGCTTCAGCTATAAAAGATAATAATGAAATATTTAAAAGGTTTAATAGTAATTGTGCTGATGTAGTAGTTGGTAATCCTCCTTGGGGTTCAAGTCCAACTGGATGGAACACAATAGCTAAATGGTGTAAAACGCATGAATACCCAGTTGGAGATAATGAAAGATCCCAGGCTTTTATCTGGAGAGTGCTTGATTTATTGCGTGATAATGGTTGGGCATCTCTTCTAGTATCTACAGGTGTTTTGTTAAAGACACACAAAAACAGTAAATCATTTAGGAGCGAGTGGCTTAAAAAAGTTGAACTTAAGGAAGTTATTAACTTTGCTCATGTCAGAGATGTTTTTTTTAGTCGAGCTACAAAAGCTCATAGAAAAAATAAAACATCCGCAAAAACTAGTAGTAAAAAATCCAAAAAATCCTCTGCAATTGCTCCATTTGCCTCAGTTTTATTTTGCAAAAAAAGTGATGTACAAACTCAGAAAAACTATGTTTTATATTGGTCAGCTAAAAAAACTGCAATGGTTAAGGAGCTTCAAGCAGTTGTTTTGAGTGTTGTTGATCGTCATGTAGTAAAACAAGCAGACTTTTTGCGTAATGATACTCTTTGGAAAATTTACTGGTGGGGTAATCATAGAGATGTAGCCCTGATATCAGCTATAAATTTATATACTCCTCTAGGAGTTTTGCATGATCCAGATAATAGTGGACAGGGTTTTCCTAAAGGAATTAAAAATACAAAACCTTCAGGATTTTTGCTTGAATATAGACAGTTACCAGTTAAAAAGTTTCAGAGATACGGTTCTATTAATTCCAACGATTTTGAACAACCACCTGCAAGAGTAAATCGAAAAGGTAAAGCAAGTTTCTATCAAGGAGATAGATTACTTATAAAGCATGGTATTACTCAATCTTCTGATCAAAAAGGGCAGATTATAGCTCGCATGGAATCAGCCAAATTCTGCTTCACTAATTCAATCAACTGCATTAAATTAATTCAACCAGAAACGTGGAAATATAAAGTTATTCTGGGGATTTTGTGGTCTTCATTACCACGTTATTACTTTTTTCTGACTTCCAGTAAATGGGGTATATGGCATGATGGAATCTATATGGATGAATATCTAAATCTTCCGATTGCTTTACCTACAGATAGCAATCTACGTGAGCGAATTATTCAGATTGTTGAAGAACTACAAAATTGGAATCCAGTTGAAAGATATGAATTAGTGAAGCAAGTAAGAGATTCACTGCTTAATACCATACCAATTATTTGGCTACTTATTGGGAGAATCAACTGTATAGCGGGTAGGATATTTTTGTACAAGTTCCACAATTATCAAATACAGTTAAATAATCAACTAAAAGATTTAGAGTATAGGTTAGATGAAGCAATATTTGATTTATATGAGTTGAATATATCAGAACGTGACCTAATCAGAGATATGTGTGATGTTGGAATAGAATTTTTCTACAACCACAGTAATAGTCAGGCTGTGCAATCTTTAAATATAAAATCTCTTCCAAAATTGCAAGGTACTATTGCAGATATTTCCAATATACGTGGTAATCAAAATCATATTCAAAGCTATATTTACACTTTTCTCAATATTTGGAATCGTGAACTTGAACCTGATGGTGAGTTTAATTGGAAAGTCATTGATGCTGAAACAAATTCAAGTATGTTAGCTGTTGTATTTTCAACTCAAGAGAAAAATATTTCTCTACCAGACAGTTCTAATTCTAGTGAAGATGAATGGAAAGAAATATTAGGAAGCATTGGTCAACATAATTTAGTTCCTTATGACAGCCATCAAATTTATATTGATGGTATGATTCGTGTAGTTAGCGATACTCAAATTATTATCATTAAGCGTAATGAAATGAGATTGTGGACTCGTAGTATGGCTCGTGAAGATGCTGAAGCTACCTTGTTACAAGCAATTCACTTACAAGAAACTATTCAAGATGATGAGGGTGAGATATTATGATCCGTATTAGTAGGCAAAGAGAAGATATATGGACTAGACATGAAAAAAGAGTATTGGAAATATTTAAACTAGCTTTAAAAATGCTCCGTGAAGAATCTTCACTTCCAGATAATGAAAATGAAATAAATCGGAAATTATGTCTTCTTGTACGTCGCGCAAACGGGGATTTACAAAATCAAAATCAAGGTATTGAGTGGCCTATTACCTATGAATCAAATAACCAACCAGATGCAGATGATGTAACTCAAAGTACACGAGAATTTAAACGTCCAGACTTTCAATGGGGTGTATGTGATACTAACGAACTTGACCCTGATAGAAGGGACAAATTTTATATTATTGAATCCAAGCGACTAGGTTCTCCATCAAGTTCCACATGGATATTTAATAAAAACTATGTAGTTAGGGGTATTAAACGTTTTGTTGATCCTGAATGGAGTTATGGTAAATCATCACACTCAGGCGCAATGATTGGCTATATCCAATATATGGAATTGCAAACTATTTTGGAGGAAGTTAATACTAATGCTGCATCTGAGTTATTACCTAATATTACTATATCTTCTGATGGTGAACAACCAGATATCACAAGACTAGACCAAAGATTAGAACGTGAACAGATTCAACCTACGCCATTTGATCTGAGACATCTTTGGGTTGATTTAAAGCACCATTATAAAGATAAAGATAAAACAAACCAACAAATAGAAGAAGAAGTTAGTAAACCCAAGCAAACTAATAATAAATCTAGAACGACCAAGAAAAGTAAAGGTGGAGAACCTTTAGAAAAAGAGGTTAGTAAACCCAAGCAAACTAATAATAAATCTAGAACCACTAAAAAAAGTAAAAGTGGAGAGCCTTGATTATTTAATATTTGAGCTTTTTGCAAAAATAAACAGATATTAAAGTTAGTTTGCTCGAGCGAAATTAATTGTTATTAGCTAAATATAATTTTTCCCTAATTTCAGAACTAAATGTTGATAAATAACATCTAACCACACCGGAATAACAGCCTTACCTTCATCCAGAGATGCGATCGCTTTTTTCCTGTCAAATTCTACCAAAGAAAGCGAATCATCCTGTGATAACAACAACATATACCGCTTCCCCTGACCCGAAATAAACAACTCCGGTTCTTGTTCCTTCAGTGTTTTGTGAGTTTCACAGGCAATATCAAAACTTATCCCCGTAGACAGCCAATAGACCAAAGCAGCCAGTTCCACCAGATTAGACCTGGAGTAATAAATACTGCGTCCCGTTCCCGTATCACTAATCACAGGCACAACAATCCCCTTCTCTCGCCAATACTGGATCTGGCGGAGAGTACAACCTGTAATTTGAGCCGCTTCCTTACTTGTGAAAAATGTTTCTTGCATAAAAAACATTTTACAGAAAACCAACATAATACAAATATGTTAGTATTAGACAAATATGTTTATTAAGTATGAGCCAAATCACTATTCAGTGTCGTTTAGTAGCCAGTAAAACCACCCGTCAACAGCTATGGCAGTTGATGGCAGAGAAAAACACGCCACTGATTAACGAACTACTGAGTCAAATTGGTAAACACCCGGAATTTGAAACATGGCGACAAAAAGGTAAACACCCCACAGGTATAGTCAAAGAACTGTGTGAACCCTTGAAAACTGATCCGCGCTTCATGGGGCAACCTGCACGGTTTTACACCAGTGCCACAGCATCAGTAAACTATATTTATAAATCCTGGTTTGCCTTAATGAAGCGGTTTCAGTCCCAACTAGACGGCAAACTGCGCTGGTTAGAAATGCTCAATAGTGATACTGAATTAGTAGAACAAAGTGGAGTCTCTTTGGATATACTTCAGACTAAATCTGCCGAAATTTTGGCTCAATTTGCTCCCCAAAATCCTGCTGAAACTCAACCAGAGAAAGGTAAAAAGACTAAAAAAGGGAAAAAATCTCCAACTTCAGATAGCGAACGTAATTTATCAAAAAACCTATTCGACACTTACAGTAATACAGAAGATAATTTAACTCGTTGTGCCATTAGTTATTTACTCAAAAATGGCTGTAAAATTAGCAATAAAGCAGAAAATACCGATAAATTCGCTCAACGTCGCCGCAAAGTAGAAATCCAAATTCAACGTCTCACAGAAAAATTAGCCGCTCGAATTCCCAAAGGACGAGATTTAACCGACACCATAAGATTAGAAACTCTTTTTAATGCCACTCAGACCGTTCCTGAAAATGAAACAGAGGCGAAATTATGGCAAAACATTCTGTTAAGAAAATCCAGTCAAGTGCCGTTTCCAGTCGCTTATGAAACCAACGAAGATTTAGTTTGGTTTAAAAATCAATTTGGGCGGATATGTGTAAAATTCAGTGGCTTGAGTGAGCATACCTTTCAAATTTATTGTGATTCTCGCCAACTTCACTGGTTTCAACGATTCCTAGAAGATCAACAAATTAAGAAAAATAGTAAAAATCAACATTCTAGTGCCTTATTTACCCTGCGAAGTGGTCGTATCTCTTGGCAAGAAGAAGAAGGCAAAGGAGAACCCTGGAATATTCACCATTTAACCCTTTATTGTTCTGTAGATACTCGTCTATGGACAGAAGAAGGAACAAACTTAGTCAAAGAAGAAAAAGCCGAAGAAATTGCTAAAACCATCACCCAAACAAAAGCTAAAGGTGATCTAAATGATAAACAACAGGCACATCTCAAACGTAAAAATTCCTCTCTAGCCAGAATTAATAACCCCTTCCCTCGTCCAAGTCAACCTTTATATAAAGGACAATCTCATATTCTAGTTGGTGTGAGTTTGGGTTTAGAAAACCCTGCCACAATTGCAGTTGTAGATGGTACAACGGGAAAAGTTTTGACATATCGCAATATCAAACAACTACTTGGTGAAAATTATAAATTACTCAATAGACAGCGACAACAAAAACACCTATTATCCCACCAACGCCATATCGCTCAAAGGATATCAGCACCAAATCAATTTGGCGATTCAGAGTTAGGAGAGTATATAGATAGGTTACTGGCAAAAGAAATTATTGCAGTTGCCCAAACATATAAAGCTGGCAGTATTGTTATCCCAAAATTGGGAGATATGCGAGAGCAAATTCAGAGCGAAATTCAATCTAAAGCTGAACAAAAATCAGATATAATAGAAGTTCAACAAAAGTATGCCAAACAATATCGAACCACTGTTCATCAATGGAGCTACGGTAGATTAATTGCCAATATTCAAAGTCAGGCAAATAAAGCAGGAATCGCTATAGAGGAGGGAAAACAACCAATTCGAGCGAGTCCCTTAGAGAAAGCCAAAGAATTAGCCATAAACGCTTATCAATCCCGAAAAGCCTGATTGACAAAATACCGAACCTTGATAATAGAATAGGAAATAACAATAGCGCCGCAGTTCATGTTTTTTATAAACCTCTGTCCTGTGATAAATGCGGGTTAGGTTGACTGTTGTGAGACAGTCGTGCTTTCTGACCCTGGTAGCTGCCCACCTTGATGCTGCTGTTCCTAGTGAACAGGAATAAGGTGCGCCCCCAGTAATAGAGGTGCGGGTTTACCGCAGTGGTGGCTACCGAATCACCTCCGAGCAAGGAGGAATCCACCTTAATTATTTATTTTTGGCGAACTATAAGCGAGGTCAATTTCCCTGGAGTTTTGCCAAAAGTCCAAATCCCCTGTCTAGTCTGTGTTTCAGATGTTGAGATGCTTTGATAATCCTCCCTTTAAAGGGAAATTAAGAGCAAATTTAGGACATCCGCCAAAATTGCTTTTGGAAGTGTCTTCAGATAAGGGTTTGGTCGGGCGGAGTTTCAACACCCCTCCCGGAGTGGGGCGGGTTGAAAGGGATAACTTCAGACTGAGTTAATCTGCGAAATGCGTTTTAACACCCTCGGGGAGTGAGGCGGGTTGAAAGTTGCCCATTCTTCACAGAGTTCAACATCACAATGTTGTTTCAACACCCCTCCTGGAGTGGGGCGGGTTGAAAGATTTTTATGCAAAAATACTAAAAAATTTTTAGGTGGGTTGAAAGATCGGAAGGTCGTCGGTTTAATTTGGACGGAGCTTATAATAGTAAACGAACTATTGAGCATAAGGGACAATAATTTGGCAAGACGGACACTAATTTGTCAACGCGGTCAAATAATTTGGCAAGTGACATCCCACCTTTTTTAATTAATAATAAAGGCCAGCAGTTGGATTTGAACCTACGACCTTCCGATTACAAGTCGGATGCACTACCACTGTGCTATGCTGGCGATTTTGGTAAGAAGGTTTTTGATTGCCTCACCGATTTCATATTATAACATGGGGACATGATTTGTCTAGAGGGTAAGCAAAATATTTTTCTGATTGCCAAAAATTGGCAAAACTAGCCGCTAGGTTGTAGATTGATGCAAAAATATTTGGTACAGTGCAATTGGAGTATTCCTGGTGACACGGTTATACAAAGGCGCGGAAACATTTGTTCTTTATAGATAATCAAGCATGGCAGCATTAATAGGCAGAGATTTATTAAGTCTAGCGGATCTGAGTTCTGGGGAACTGCAAGAACTTCTGGAATTGGCTACTCAACTAAAGTCGGAAAAACTCAAGTTGCATTGTAATAAAGTTTTGGGTTTGTTGTTCTCCAAAGCTTCAACACGCACTAGAGTGAGTTTTACAGTCGCAATGTATCAACTGGGGGGACAGGTAATTGATCTTCATCCTCATGTCACTCAGGTAAGTCGAGGAGAACCTATCCAGGATACTGCTAGGGTGTTAGATCGTTATTTGGATGTTTTAGCCATTCGCACCTTTGCTCAACAGGAGTTGGAAACTTTTGCGAAGTATGCGAAAATTCCTGTAATTAATGCCCTCACAGATTTAGAACACCCTTGTCAAATATTGGCTGATTTACTCACCATTCAAGAAAAATTTGGAACTTTGGCAGGTTTAACTTTAACCTATGTCGGTGATGGTAATAATGTCGCTAATTCCCTGATGTTGGGTTGTGCTTTGGTGGGAATGAATATCAGAATAGCTTTTCCGTCAGGATACTCCCCAGACGCGGAAATTGTGGAAAAATCTCGAGAAATAGCCAATAAAAAAACTGAAGTTCTCTTAACCCATGATCCCGAAGCAGCAGCTAAAGGTGCATCTGTACTTTACACTGATGTTTGGGCAAGTATGGGACAAGAAACACAGGCAAATAACCGGTTCCCTGTTTTTCAACCTTATCAAATTTCTGAACAATTATTAAGTCTTGCAGATCCAGAAGCAATTGTTTTACACTGCTTACCAGCCCACCGTGGTGAAGAAATTACTGAAGAAGTAATTGAAGGTTCACAATCACGGGTTTGGGACCAGGCAGAAAATCGTCTCCACGCTCAAAAAGCTTTACTTGCAAGTATTCTTGGGGCAAAATAACAATATTGGTAATTGGTAATTGGTAATGGGTAATTGGTAATGGGTAATTGGTTAAATTTTTATCTGTTCCCTGTTCCCTGTTCCCTATTAGTTACCAATTACCATAAATATTTAATAAAAGCTTGTTAAGGGAAGATTTTTGTAGTACCAATGTTCTAGGGACATTTATTATTTACTTCCCGATAAAATTATGGAACGTCTCACAGATCCTCAAAAAGAACTATACGAATGGTTGGTTGAATATATCAGGTTGAATCAACATTCTCCCTCGATTCGCCAAATGATGGAAGGGATGAATTTGAAATCTCCAGCACCCATTCAAAGTCGGTTGGAACATTTACGCAATAAGGGTTACATTGGCTGGAATTTAGGTAGGGCGAGAACTTTGCGGATACTTCATCCTGTTAAACAAGGTGTACCAATTTTAGGAACTATTGCCGCAGGTGGTTTGATTGAACCGTTCACAGATGCCGTCGAACATTTGGATTTGGCTAATTTATCATTACCACCTCAAAGCTATGCTTTAAGGGTCGCTGGGGATAGTATGATTGAAGATTTGATTGCAGATGGTGATGTGGTATTTTTGCGTCCTGTTGCTGAACCTAACCAATTAAAAAATGGGACTATCGTGGCTGCGAGAGTGGAAGGACACGGTACAACTTTAAAACGTTTTTACCGCCATGATGATCTTGTTACTCTCAAACCTGCAAATCCTAATTACAATCCCATAGAAGTATCGGCTATGCAAGTAGAAGTGCAAGGTTCTTTGGTGGGTATTTGGCGTAATTATAACTAAAGGTTGTCAGTTGTCGGTTGTCGGTTGTCGGTAGGGGCGAAGCATTTGGAAGATAAATTATCGATCATTGCCAAAAATAGTTCTCCAAATGCTTCGCCCGTACAGTTGTCAGTTGTCAGTTGTCAGTTGCAAATAAAAAACAAGTAACTACTGATTCTTACCAATTACCAATTTATGTACCTAACGCGAAATGCAGTACCGAAATTGCCTACTTTTAAACTCAAGTTACCTTATGCGGGGGAGAAAAAGGGCAGCTATCAAGTTAAGCAACCATTACCGGGATTTCCGAAAATGCCTTTATCTCTGCAATTGCGGGGATATCAACGTCAAGCTGTGACTAGCTGGTTTGCTAATCATGGTCGGGGGACATTAAAAATGGCTACTGGTAGTGGTAAAACTATTACTGCATTAGCGATCGCTTGTGAATTGTACCAGCAAATTGGTTTACAAGTCTTGTTGGTGGTGTGTCCCTATCGTCATCTTGTTACCCAGTGGGGCAGAGAATGTGAGAAATTTAACTTACAGCCGATTTTAGCCTTTGATAATTTACGCAGTTGGCAAAGTCAACTTTCTACGCAAATCTATAATCTGTGTTCTGGTTCTCAAGATTTCGTGACGATAATTACCACTAACTCGACTTTAATTGGTGATGGTTTTCAGACACAACTTAAATATTTTCCGCCGAAAACGTTGATTATTGGTGATGAAGCTCATAATTTAGGCGCACCGAAACTAGAGGAAAGTTTACCCCGAAATGTGGGTTTACGTCTAGCTTTATCAGCCACACCAGAAAGATATTTTGATGATGATGGTACAGAATCTTTATTAGATTATTTTGGTCATATTCTCCAACCTGAATTTAGTTTACAGGATGCGATTTCTCAAGGTGCATTAGTTCATTATATCTATAATCCGGTATTGGTAGAATTGACAGAAACGGAGAGTATCGCTTATTTAAAATTAACCAAAAAAATTGGGCGTTCTCTCCTTTATCGAGATCGAGATATGGGGGAAATGGGAGATTTTGAAGACAACGAAGATATCAAATCATTATTAATGCAAAGGGCGCGGTTAGTTGGCACTGCAGAAAATAAATTAACAGCCTTACAAGAGTTAATGGCAACTCGTCGAGGAACTACCCATACATTGTTTTATTGTAGTGATGGTTCTCAAGAAATCGGACAACGTTATTCTCTGCGTCAACTCAAAGCTGTTGCTCAAATTTTGGGAGGAGAATTAGGTTATAAAGTCAGTACCTACACAGCAAATACTTCTTTGGAAGAAAGAGAAATTTTACGTCGTCAATTTGAAAGTGGAGAATTACAGGGTTTAGTCGCAATTCGGTGTTTAGATGAAGGTGTGGATATTCCCGCTATTCAAACCGCAGTAATTTTATCAAGTTCGGGAAATCCCCGGCAATTTATCCAACGTCGGGGACGGGTTTTGCGTCCTCACCCTGGGAAGGAACGGGCAACAATTTTTGATATGATTGTTTTACCGCCAGATTTAGATAGAGAAACTATTGAAGTAGAACGGAATTTATTAAAGAAGGAATTACGGCGGTTTGTGGAATTTGCTGATTTAGCTGATAATGCTGGGGAAGCAAGAATGAAGTTATTAGCATTGCAAAAAAGATATGGGTTATTGGATATTTAACAAAGTTAAAAAACTCCCCAAAAAAAACCTCAACAATTCGCAATATTTAGTGGAAGCTTGAGGTAAGTGAGGTTAAAATTACAAGCAATGTCTAAATCTGAAGTAGAACTATGAAGACGGCTGAAAAACTGGCTGCTGGTTGGTTACTCACACTCGGATTCATGTTTTTGGCGATATCAGTCTCAGAAATAATAGATAAATCAGCGCAGTCAGGAGTAACAGTATATCCTGTGGAGGGGGAACAGGTATTTTCTGCTCCCAATGCGGCTCAGAAGAGTAAAGATACGATTGTGGGAGGGATAATTTTTGGTGTTCCTAGTGCGATATTGGGGAGTTGGTTAGCATTAGGATTGTATAAACAAAGTCAACAAGAGAAAAAAGCCTTAAAGCAGCAAAACAGTGAACAATTACAAGCGCAGTTTTATCAAATGTTACTAGAAAATCAAGGACGAGTAACTTTGTTAAGTTTTGCTATGCAGTCTCAATTACCAGCAGCGGAAGCTAAACAATATTTAGATAAGAAAGCTAAAGAATTCAATGCGAATTTTCAAGTAACCGAAGAAGGGGCTGTATCATATCATTTTGATGTTTAATAGGTGAGATGACACAATTTTTCTTAACTATAGCCGCCATTTTTGGCGGTTTGTCTGTTGCTGGTGGTGCTTTTGGCGCTCATGCTTTGCGGGAAAAAATTAGCGAGCGCTCTTTAGAAATATTTGACACTGGCGCTCGTTATCAAATGTACCACGCTCTGGCACTTTTGTTGGTTGCCATGCTCATGAGTCGTTTAGAAAATCCCCCAAGGACGCTTTTAGTCAGTGGTTGGTTATTTATTATTGGTGTGGTGATTTTTTCCGGTAGCTTATATGCTCTCAGTTTAACTGGTATTAAGTCTTTAGGCGCAGTTGCCCCATTGGGAGGATTGGCATTAATGCTGGGTTGGGCTGCTTTAGCTGTGGCTGGTGCAACCATCAAGTTTTAATCAGTAGCAAATGGGAAATGGAGTCTAAATTATCACTCAAAATCTTCGTTTTCCCTTGCCTGTTACCTTTTCTCTCTTATCTATTGAAAAATAGTATCATCAGTTGGTGACATCAAGTAGGTAGAATATTACCACAGTCTTATGAAATAGGTGTAGCCAGCACGTGAAGATATTTATATATCACACTCCCGAATTGACCCCAAATGATACAGTTCCAGAATGTGCGATCGCTGTTGATGTTCTGCGAGCAACTAGTACAATGGCCACAGTATTAGCCGCTGGAGGTGAAGCTGTACAGGTTTTCAGCGATTTAGATCAACTGATGACAGTGAGTGAACAATGGCCTTCAGACAAGCGACTTAGGGCTGGAGAAAGGGGTGGTGCTAAAGTAGCTGGTTTTGAGTTGGGTAACTCACCCTTAGATTGCACAGCCGAATTAGTTGCTGGAAAAAGGTTATTTATTAGTACCACCAATGGGACAAGGGCTTTACAGCGGATACAAAACGCCCCCATTGTTCTCGCAGCAGCTTTGATTAATCGGGCAGCAGTAGTTAAATTTCTTTTAGAAAAGCAACCGGAAACAGTCTGGATTGTTGGTTCTGGCTGGGAAGGAAGTTATTCTTTAGAGGATACAGTATGTGCGGGGGCGATCGCTCATAGTATTTGGCAACAAACTAATTGTCCCCTAGAAGACATCAGTGGCAATGATGAAGTGGTTAGTGCGATCGCTCTTTATTCCCAATGGCAAAATGACCTATTAGGATTATTACACAAAGCTAGTCATGGTCAACGATTATTACGCTTAGAATGTTTAGAAGACCTGAAATATTGTTCCCAAACTGATACTTTAGATATTTTACCGATTCAAACAGAACTAGGAGTATTAAAAAGTCAAAATAACTAATAGGAGTCAGGAGT